>JAHXHU010000435.1 GCA_025656375.1 Candidatus Thiodiazotropha sp. (ex Ustalcina ferruginea)
TCCGGGGCCATAACAGGTTGTCGAAGATCGAGTCGATTTCGGGGACTTGGAAGTCCCGAAATCCATCATGAGATCAAAGACTCTCTTGACGAGATTCTGCAGGGGGGAAATGCAGACCAACGCCTTGTGGCGAGGAATATCCTTGCACAGCTCGATTCAGATGACTAGGTGGAGCCTGTCGGACTTAGGATGAATCTACTGTAGAAAAGCCATTTTGGCCAAATTCCCCGATTAAATTCGTTAAATGGGCTCACTATTCGCCTCATTTAATCGATCAATCTGACTCAAAATGGCTTTCCCTCGCTACGATCACCTGAGTCCGACAGGCTCCTTAGTGCTATCAAGTCCTAGTTAGTAGTATCCGTCCAGGAACACTACAATATCTATAGAACGCATAGCATTCCAATAAATCATTCTATTACCTTTGCGTTATAAAGATCTGTTTTTGAGCAGACAATATCACGAGTCAGTCAGCGGTTCCGTAGACGTGTACCGTGTACCAGTGAGAGTGTAATCTCATCAGCAGAGAGCGTCGTAGAAAAATAGGTTCCCGATATCTTTGCACTATTGATACTGGCACCCTCAAGATTGGTTTGACTCAAGTTTAGCCCTCGAAGATCAGCATGGCGTAAATATGCCCCCTCGAGACTTAGGTTCCGGGCATCCAGATCCCGTAAATCTACACCTCGTAAATCAGGATTCTGTAGGTCACAGACTTCGCCATTGGCACGCCGTTGGTTGAACTCTTCAATTTTTCCCTCTTTAAGTAAAAGATACATGGGGTCCTGTTTCTGTTGGGGCTTCAACATGTACACCTCTTTTTTGTCGGTTTACTACTCCGGGAGAACGTCTTTGTAACCCATAGTGTGCAAAGAAACTTAATGAATACAAACTTTTTAAAGTTACAGCTTACTGGATCATACAAGGGTTCTGGGAAATCAATGTCTTGCTGGATATTGTATTCGCCAGAATGACCATTGCTATTGTATCTGGACGGACACAGCTAGGTTAAGAATAGCTAATACTAAGTGCTGTATGCGATTGCATTTTAAATGACAGGGGCATCTATTATTGCTATTGGTAGCTTCTGCATCTAGTATTGATAATATTAATACTTCAGGGTGGCTGGAATGGCAAGTACTCCACAGATTCATTACAAGCAAAACCGACTCAAACAATTGCGTGCATTCTGTCATGCAGCGCAGACAGGTTCTATCAGCGAGGCAGCGGAGAGGCTCTATCTGAGCCAACCGACTGTATCTTTGCAGATTCAGGCCCTAGAACGTGAACTGGAAACCGTTCTATTTGAGCGAAGAGGACCAAAAATCAAACTGACACCGGAGGGAGAGACGCTCTATAAGCTCTCTCAGCCACTAGTGGAAGGGATGGATAAACTACAAGAGACCTTTTTAGCCTCTTGTGGCAAACTGGAAAGTGGCGAATTGAATATCGCTGCCGGTGAATCCACCATTCTCTATATCCTACCTGAGCCCATTCGCCTATTTGCGGAGCGCTATCCTGGTATTCGGGTAAAGCTGCATAACGTAACAGGGCGGGACGGGATGGCCATGTTAAGGGAGGATGAGACAGATCTTGCAATTGGCTCGATGCTCGAAATTCCAGATGATGTGACCTATCAACCGGTTGTTAACTATGCACCCGTACTGATTGCGCCGCTGGATCATCCGCTAGCAAAGAAAGAATCGATTCGTCTACATGATATCACTCCTTACGGCCTCATCCTGCCACCGCATCATCTGAGCACCTGGCGAATGGTCGATCTGGTCTTCAAGCAACATAATGCCAACTACAATGTAACGCTCGAAGCAGGTGGTTGGGAAGTAATCAAGAAATATGTAGAAATTGGTCTGGGCATATCCATTGTTACCGATGTCTGTCTTACGGGAGAAGAGCAGATAGCCACGATACCGCTGGGTGAGTACTTTCCTGATCGAAGTTATGGGATTGTGCTGCGTCGAGGAAAATTTCTCTCTCCCCAGGCAAAGCGTTTTCTCGAGATCGTCAAAGGTGTATTTAAATAGGGAATCCTATTCCTTTACTATTTTCCTCAACAGGTAAACTGATTTACAATGCAGACAGATTACCTTGGAGATGGTTATGTTAGGAAATGCCCCGGAATTTCAGGCCCTGCTTCGCGCTATGCGTATTGTGTCAGCTACGGATGTCACTGTATTAGTAACAGGTGAGAGTGGTACGGGCAAAGAACTGTTGGCTCAGGCACTGCATGAGAACAGTCGTCGACGCGATAAACCATTCATAACTGTCAACTGTGCCGCACTTCCTTCCCAACTAGCCGAGACTGAACTGTTCGTTCACTGCAAGGGTGCATTTACAGGTGCCTCGAGTGAGAGTATCGGCAAAGTGAAAGCTGCGAATGGCGGCACCCTGTTTCTGGATGAGATAGGTGAACTGCCGGTTGCAGTACAAGCTAAATTATTGCGTTTTCTGGAGACAGGCGAGTGCCAGACGGTAGGACGTCCAAGTAGTCAGCGAGTCGATGTACGGGTTATAGCTGCCACCAACCGGGATCTCTCTCAGTCAATCAACGATGGGAGTTTCCGCCGCGATCTCTACTATCGACTGCATGTTGTTCCTTTGGAGTTGCCGCCCTTGCGCCAACGTCCTGGTGATGTGAATCTATTATTAAAAGGTCTGACAACTGAGCTTGCCTCAACATACAACCTGCGTCCTCCCATCTATAGCAAAATGGTGTTGAATTCGTTGAATAACTATCAATGGCCAGGCAACGTGCGGGAATTGAAGAACTTTTCAGAGCGTATGCTGATCCTTTTTTCCGGGCGTAATGTAGAGATTGAAAATTTACCACATGAGTTCCGAAACCACCGAGTATCATCGCAAAGTGGCCAGTTTGTACTGCCGGAACAGGGCCTGAGCATGGATGAACTCGAGGCCAGTCTGATTGAACAGGCGTTGGGGAAGACCTTCGGAAATCGCAGCAAAGCGGCAAGACTTCTTGGGCTTACTCGCGATACGCTACTCTACCGGATGAAAAAATACGCCATAGAGTGTTAACAGGCTCAAAAGATTTCTAATAGATACGATAGCCGCCATGGCGTTTGCGGTTACGATAATCGAATAACACTATGCCAGCCATCAGGCCAAGGGCGAAGCTGATAGCTGCTGCGATTACTCCCAGTTAAGTGGAATAGCCGATATCAAACTACTTTGACGTTGGCGAAGTGCTTCGTTCTCTTGCTGAATCCTATCCAAGGCGGCCACAATGTCTTCTGTATTCTTCAGTTGACCTTGCAGTTCGGCATTCGCTTGTTCTTTATGTTGGCTAATTGATGATTCTTGGCTTGTGTCAGCGCTGTTTCACTCTGGCCTAATTTGCTGGTCAGTACCAGGTTTTGTTGCTGCATTTCTAATAGTTGTGCTCGTGCAGGCTTTCTTGTGATCAGGAATCCTGCTTTGGTCCAGCCCTCGGTGCCGTCTTTAGTACGTACCTTTGCAAATAATCCCTTTTCCTCCAACAGTTCAAGCTCAGTACCGCTGTTGAGGCGTTTTAGAAGCTTACCCTTGGAGTTGATCAACGGTAATCCCCCCAAAAAATAACGGGGTTCAAAAGTAGAATTTTCCAATTATGATTACGAAAAGGAGAATCTACAATGAAGAAGTCCCGC
>JAHXHU010000085.1 GCA_025656375.1 Candidatus Thiodiazotropha sp. (ex Ustalcina ferruginea)
GTTATCATCTAATAGCTTGAAATCGCTAAGGATGGTGACCTTCCTACAGAGGACTTTCACCTCATTAGTTCATACCCATGCTGGGCGTACCCAAAACAGTTAAGCATCGAGCAGGGGGGGATCGTATTGCAGGGCTATCCCGCCTTGGTGGATGAAGGAGAGAGTGTCGCTGTCCGGCTGCTTGATGAAAAGATTAATGCCACTCGTGCCCATAAGAGAGGCGTACGGCGTCTGCTGATGCTGAAGATTCCCAGGGAGATGCGCTATCTGCGTAAAAATTTACCCCAACTGGATCGATTGCGACTGCTATATACCAAAGTTCCTGCAGCGGCAGAAGGTTTCTGTTTAGAGCAGCACAGTAATCTAGAGGATGAGTTGATTAGTCTGATCTTTGATCAGACATTTCTCAATCATCTCCCTGAGATCAGAGAAGCATCGAGCTTCGAGGCACGATTGGCAAGTCATCGTGGCCAGTTGATAGAGCAGGGAAATAAGGTATGTGCGCAGTTGCAAGAGATCTTGGAAATCTATCATCTGACCAGAAAAGCCCTCTCTTCCATTACCCAGGTAAATTGGATGAACGCTGTGATTGACATGCGAAGCCAGGTGGATCGTCTAGTCTATCAGGGTTTTCTGCAACAGGTGCCAGAACAGCGGTTGAAAGATTATCCACGTTATCTGCAGGGGGTATTGAGAAGAGCCGGTAAGCTGGTCCAGGCTGCAGCACGAGATCAGCAACGGATACGGGAAATGGCTGAATTACTGCAAAAATGGCAGCAGTGGGAGAATCAATGCAGGCAAAACGGCCGTATCGATGAGCGGATTGAGGAGATACCTTGGGCGCTTGAGGAGTTGCGTATATCATTATTCGCACAAGAGTTGGGTACGGCCTACCCGGTCTCTATCAAGCGGCTGGAAAAGCGCTATAAGGAGATGGGATTGTAATTCCTTATATTCCTGAACCTACGGCTTCAGGATAACGTCATGGAGCGGTCATAAAATCTTCATATTTAACAGTTAAAGTTGATCGCGTTGGAAAGATTTCTGAGTATGTCTATACCGGTTAACTGAATAGAGGCACCCTCATGAGGGAATCATTCCGCTTTTCCATTCTCAGGCCTCGATGATAGAGGCACCATAAAGGTGGGTATTTACCCACCTTTTTTTATCTTCTCATAATATGACTATCAATTGATATCCTACCCTTCGAGTGAGCCTGCATCTTGGTGTAGATGACTCGCTATGTTATTGTTCACGCTTAATAATTGTAAGCGGGAGGATACGATGGCAGTGTGTTACTGTGGGTCTGGTGTCGCCTATGAGAACTGTTGTGAACCCATTCTTGATGGCACAACCAAGGCGATGACTGCTGAAGCGCTGATGCGCGCCCGCTATAGTGCTTTTGCGGCCCATAAGGCAGAATTCCTGCATCAATCACTGCATCCCGATCATCGTCATGACCACGATATCGAGGCCACCAGACGCTGGTCAGAAAATGCCCAGTGGATGAATCTGCAAGTTGTAGAATTGAAGGGTGGAACAGAGACTGACGAAGAGGGTAGTGTGGAGTTTATCGCAACCTACAAGGAGAAGGGGGTGGTTCGGCCTCACCATGAGATCAGTCGGTTTCTCAAACAGGATGGGGATTGGTACTTTGTAGATGGTCAGCTGATGCCCCCTAAACCCGAGATGAGAAAACAACCGAAAGTCGGGCGAAACGAACCTTGTCCTTGCGGCAGTGGTCAAAAATTTAAAAAATGTTGCGGTGCTTGATTTTACCAACGAGTGATATTCGGGTTACAGCACGATTCTTAAGTTTCAATATCGATTGCCGACATATTCCCTAGCCACAAGCGTGCAGGGTAAGGCTGTCAGATGCCAACACTAAAGCAATTGAGACAAAGATTTTATAGCATACTCATCCTATGGGTGTGCCTCTGTATCCCTTTGTCGGCAGAGGCGGAAATCTTCAAGTATCGAGGTTCTGACGGCGGGATCCACTTCACGGATAAGCCGATGAAGGGTAATTATCGGCTGCTTTGGCGCAGCGGTAAAAATAGAGCCCGAAACAGTAACTACAGTCTTGAACGGATGCGCAAAAATAAGGCCGAGGTTACACCACTTATAGAAAATATCGCTAAGGAGCTCCATCTTCATCCCGGATTACTACATGCAATAGTGCGTGTTGAGTCAGCCTACAATCCCAAGGCAATATCGAGAAAAGGTGCCCAAGGGCTGATGCAGTTGATGCCTGCTACCGCCAATCGTTACGGCGTCAATGACTCCTACGACCCGAAACAAAATCTGCAAGGTGGGGCGCAATATCTGAGAGATCTACTGAAGCTGTTCGAATTTGATATCAAGCTCGCTCTGGCGGCCTACAATGCGGGTGAAAATGCTGTATTTAAATACGGCAAGAACATCCCCCCTTATCCCGAAACTCAAAACTACGTCAAGAAGGTGTTGAATGAATTTGAGCGTAATCGGTTGGCGATGCTCAATTAGTGTTAACAGGCCCAAGTATGGTTGCGAAGGTATTATTGATGGTGCCCTTGTTTTAACCGCTGATTTTTTCTCAGACTATCCAGATATCTACCACAAAAAAGTGGCCTTAAATGAGATTAGTACAATAAGCATTCGAGGAATTAATAGACGTCTAGCTCATCTTCTGGATTGGACTTGGTGTCTTCCGCAAACAATAATGGGTCTGTTCTGGTATTTCATGGTGAGGTATTGGTTGGATAAGTGTTCACGTGATACAGGGATGTGGATAAGCGTCCGAGTCATTATTTACAGGCAACTGAACGGTGGTGTGAGTTTGGGTCCATTTCTATTTTACGATGATGCAACAGGAAAACAGGGTGTACTGTTGCATGAGTATGGTCACTATCTACAGTCACTTCTACTTGGACCTTTCTATCTCCCTTTGATCGGTCTACCATCAATTTGCTGGGCATTCATCAAAAAAGCAGCTTATTTTCCTGCCGTTCCCTATCATGCTTTTCCTACAGAGTGGTGGGCGGAGCGGTTAGTCAACTCACAACGAAAAAATAATTGTCCAACCCTGAAAATTGACAACACAGTCTGTGTTTGTAAAGTTAGACCGTAAGGGGGGTTATGATACCCCATGCTCAAGATCGACTCCCTCCGAGGTGGATGATGAACAAGATACTACAGTTTCTATTGGTACTATTTCTTGTGACTATGTTGGGTGGTTGTCCAGGTGGTAGTGACAATGACTCTACTGCAGACAACGGAGGCGATAGCAGTGATGATGTCGGTGGTGGGGACTCCCAGGATGATGGTACGGGTGGTGGTATTTCAGGCACGCTGGTATTATGGACGGCTGACAGACCGGATGTTGCACCCTGTCCACTTCAGGATATTCTGATTGACGCTAGTGCCATGAGCGACCTGAGAACGGCACTTCAGTCAGGTACTTTGATCTACCTGGATGTTCCCTTCAATGGTGCTGATAGCGATATCTACAGTAAAAAATGCGGTCTGGATAGTTTCTGGAACCCTGCACAGAATAGCGATGAAATAACGCTAGTGTAGTGTCCTGAATAAAATATTCATTTATAATTCCCAGTGTTCCGGTTTATGGCAAAGGAAGGAAAAAATGAATTCAGCAGTT
>JAHXHU010000374.1 GCA_025656375.1 Candidatus Thiodiazotropha sp. (ex Ustalcina ferruginea)
CTTCACCATTCCAAGTGAAACGCCCTGTGCGGAGCCGCATGCAGGGTGTTGTGGGGGCTGGGGGTTAGAGACCCCCGGCTACCCGATTCACGACTGACCGAGATTATTGTGCAGTGCACAAATTTTTCTTGACAGAGGATGCTATCTGGATTATGCTGCACCGCAACAATGCTGCAATGCACAACCAACAGGAGCAACCAACATGGCTAAAAAAGAGAGCATCGAGATGATTAAGCAGTTCAACACAACCGGTTACGACAGTTTCCGTCAGCTGAGCGATATCAGTCTTAAGACCTGGAACCAGATCATGGATGCCCAGATGAACACCCTCAGCACTGTAATGAACACAAGTATCGACCAGCTAAAGCTGGTTTCAGAAGCTAAAGATTACCAAGAAGTAGTACGTGGCCAGATGGACCTTACCCGTAAACTGGGTGAGGAATTGATGACCAAGACCCGCGAAGCTGTTGAGCTGAGCCAGAAGACTGGTGAAGAAGTACGTAGCTGGTATGAGAGCAACATTGCTGTTGCTAACGAGCAGATCAGCAAAGCTGCAGAAAAGGCTGCTTAATTTGATCTTTTCGATTTGTAGCTAACAAACCGGCGGCATCACCGCCGGTTTTTGATAAATCTGTTTGCTTAGGTTTGTCATCGATGAAATGTGCTAGTAATTGATTACTAATTGCATAGCAAACGACTAAAGGAATAGCTGTTAATTATTGGCGAATATGTCTGCATAGCTTGAAGGATCAATGACTCATTCAATTCGTCGTGATCAACCTACGGGATTCAGGTTAAAACTTGAGGAAGTATAAGAAATGAGCTGTATAGACAAACTCGCTGTTGTCACCGGCGGCATGGGCGGAATTGGCACCGCAATCTGCCATCGCCTGGCCCAAGAGGGGGCTAAGGTTATCGCCACCTGTCACCCATCTGAAACTGATCAGGTCGATGCCTGGGTTAAGTCTCAGATTGATAATAATGCACAGGTCAGGGTCGTAGCCGGTGATGTCTCCACCCCAGAAGGTGGCGCAACACTGATGGGAGAGATTGTCGAAAAATATGGTCCAGTGGATATTCTGGTAAATTGTGCCGGCATCACCCGGGACACCACCATGAAAAAGATGACGGCCGAACAATGGGACGCAGTCATCGATACCAATCTGAGTAGCATATTCTATGTCACCCAGCCCATCTGGAACGGAATGATCGAGCGTGGTTTCGGTCGCGTTATCAATATCTCCTCAGTAAACGGTCAGCGAGGCCAGTTTGGTCAGGTTAACTACTCCGCTGCTAAGGCCGGCATGCACGGTTTCACCATGGCCCTGGCTTATGAAGGTGCAGCTAAAGGAGTGACCATTAACACAGTCTCACCTGGCTATATCGAGACGGCCATGACCGCAGCAATGCGTGATGATGTTCGCGATGCCATCATTGGCGGTATCCCTATGCGTCGCATGGGGCAGCCTGAAGAGATTGCTCATGCCGTGGCGTTCCTGGCCGACGATGCCAGCACCTATGTGACTGGTGCCAATCTGCCTGTCAATGGCGGATTGTTTATTCATTAATCGAATCACTTCTCCTCCTAAGTGATACTTTATGCCCGGCATCCTCTGCCGGGCTTTTTTTTGCATCATCCACTTATTTCATCACTCATCGGCCACATACCCCACTACAACAACTAAAAACCGTTTTTTATGTTGAATTGAGATTCGGATGTTGAACGCTACGGAATGGCTATAACGTAAAAGCTATAACGACGATTGGCGGGTAGGAAATAAGAGAGAGGGGTAGCTGGAGGAAATAACATTCTCGCATTGTTGACGCTTTATCTCACCAACAGGCCATCATGCTCTTCTCCTGTAATTCTGATAATAAGAAGGATTAAAAGGTGTTGGAGATGCATCCCAATCTATCAAAGAGCGATGTCATAGGGATCATCACCAAAAGGATCCGGCCATGCTGGGTCCTCTGGCCATGCGCTGAGTAGATTGTCTTCTTTTCTCATCTCAACTCTCCGGTTTCATCACTTACTTCTATCCTCGCAATAACGTTGCCAATAAAATATTTATTATATTTTACAAGCTATTAGGATGATTATATGATGACACTTACAGCATATTGTAAAGATATTCGACGGCCTTCCAGTCAAATTTCTGTCGATTTTCGGTAATATTCAACAAAAGCCATTTATCTGTTTGATTCTCTGAACCCCTGTTGTTTATCTCAGTTATAAAAAAGATCGACATAACGGACAGTACGACAGTACCGGATTGGATATCCCCGTTAACCCCATAACTTACTGTATTTTATATATTATTTTGACGATCCGCGTTTTCTCTAAGTCAACCTATTCACAGGCTTGGAAATAGTCAGATTCACTTGCCAGGGCATCACGACATTGGGCACTCGCATAGGTGAACCCTCCCGGTACACGATGTTGATCTTGCTGTTCCATTGAAGTTAATTGCATAGCGGCATCGCAAGCCTCTCTGTTGTCACACTGATTCTCGATGCCACAGACTTTCACCTGCAACTTTTCACAGGGTGTTTCTCGTCCAGGCAGATGTTTATCGCAAACCTGGAAGTAAGCCTCGTTCCCCAACGCTTCAAGACAGTGAGTCGAGCTCTCGAGTAATGCACCGGACCAGCTACTGTTGAGTTCATTGTGCTCCATTGCAAGTAATTGGCGTGACGGGTTGCATGCAGGATGGGCGTCACACTCATTATGAGTACCGCATACTTTCTTCACCAATTGCATGCAGGCCGCATTAAGACGATCCTGTTCTTGTGCTCGTTGAGCCTCGAGAATCACCCTATCCTTCACCACCACTCCATCCCGAACTATGATCACTGCGTCATTGTTGAGGCTGTGCACCCCATCCCAAAGTGGCGTAGTCTCGCCCTCTGCTGTACGGGTTACTTTGTTGGTGTTGGGGTCTACGGATATCTGGCTGCCATCCTGCAGTTGACCCTGCCAGGAGAAGGGTTCCGCAAGCGTTGTGAAGGGCGACAGCAGAAGAAGAATTGTGATCATGCGACGAAACAGCATGCTACTCACCTTAAGTAATGCGTTTATTTCAGCATGAGAATATCACAAATATTCTTCAAATTGAGCGTTCCTTGAGGGACAGCTAATCTGGACTTAGATTAGCTGGCTCATAATTGCTATTCTCCCTCACCCCCGTCGCCATTGATGAAAACGCTCAACCCATGAGAGCAACTTTTCAGGTGCATGAGCTCGTTTCCAGACACCGGCCGCATACTTGTTGGCTTCGAACAAGGTTGGATAAATATGGATGGTGCCAAGAATCTTATTCAAGCCAAAACCATGTTTCATGGCGGCGGTAAATTCACCAATCAGCTCACCGGCGTTCTCGCCAACGATGGTTGCGCCAAGCACACTATCTTTCCCCGGCGGAGTCAGTATTTTAACCATACCATGGGCCTCACCCTCGGCAATGGCCCGGTCCAATTCGGACAGATCAAATTTAGTCACCTCATATTCGATCCCCTGCTGTGTGGCTTCTTGCTCATTGAGGCCGACAAGTGAGTCTTCGATCTCGTGATGTCTTTTATGCGTCCCAGGCATAAAAGACACTCGATCTTTGACAGCCTATTCATGCCCCTGCCGTC
>JAHXHU010000361.1 GCA_025656375.1 Candidatus Thiodiazotropha sp. (ex Ustalcina ferruginea)
TGAGATGAATAGCAACTGCTGAATTCATTTTTTCCTTCCTTTGCCATAAACCGGAACACTGGGAATTATAAATGAATATTTTATTCAGGATACTACACTAGTACATGGGGTTATAAAAAAGTATCAGGGGTTTTAGGAGAAGAAGTCAGCCATTGTCTGCTACTTCTTGTGCAGCATCTTCAATAACCGTCAAATCCTCCGGTGGCGGCATACGTTTTGTAATTCCATCCGGCACTTCCCCCCTTCCAGCCTGATAGATTGAACCAGACTCCAGCACAAAACAGACCATTACAGTGAGTAGTGTAGGCACTACCGCAACCCGAGAGATGGCTACCATCATGATTTCGCCTTTTGAACTACCGCTAGTTGCTAACATAGCCATACCAAGTATGACGGCACTGATAGCGTAGCCCACCATCAGAATGCGGGTGCGATTGGCGGAGAGACGCCAATGAGCAGCTACGAACCAATCATCATTGGCAACCGCAGACACTGCTCGATACCAGATGAAACCAATCATCAAAAGTGACAACGCCAAAGGAATCAAAAAACCCAACAATCCGACATCGAGTACGATGGAGGCAGGTGCAGCAATCAGATGACAACCCACCAGATTCAGCATCGATAGCTCATGAGGTGTTTTTGCTCGCTTGCGTATCGTTTCATCAACATCGAAAATCATCGTGTCATCTCTCACCTGTATCCAATCTGGACAGGTCAAATATGACATGATTTATGACATAAATCGTTGATATTACGCAAACTGCAGAATACCGGTAGACTACTAATATGAATATTGATACTGAGTTGTTGTGCGGGCTGCTGGTTGAGAGTGCCCGTACAGAATTGATGCCTCGCTTCAATCATATCGATAGCCACTTAAAAACGGATGGATCGCTTGTCACCGAGGTCGACCTCGCAATGCAACGATCCATAAAAGCACAGTTAAACCTTCATTACCCGCGGATTCCACTGTTGAGTGAAGAGATGCCATCTGATCATCAGGTGGATATTCTGGATAATGCAAAGCAGGGTTTCTGGTATCTTGACCCTCTGGATGGAACTTCAAATTATGTAGCAGGCATGCCTTGCTTTGCTGTCTCACTGGCTTACATGATCAATGGACAAACACAGATCGGGATCATCTATGATCCAGTAAGGGATGAGCTCTTTCATGCGGTTAAAGGAACTGGGGCCTGGTTGAATCATCAGCCCATGAAACCCAACTGCTCGACGACACAATTGGATAGAGCAATCGCAATGGTCGATTTCAAACGCCTCGCATCTCCCCTGGCAAACCGATTGGCGACAGATCCTCCCTACCTATCTCAACGAAGTATTGGCAGTGTAGCGCTGGATTGGTGTTGGCTTGCAGCCGGACGCTTGCAGCTCTATCTTCATGGTGGCGCAAAACTGTGGGACTACGCTGCAGGTACCTTGATCTTTGAACAGGCCGGCGGCCATTTTAGGCTCACCAAACCTCATGCCAGCCAATCCGGCAACCCAACATCCAGCCTCGATCCACAGATGGCTATGGGGGCAACCAACAGGGTCCTGTTCGAGGCATGGAACCTGTGGCTGGACCCTTATCAATGACCCCGTCTATATAGTTTTGAAGGTGCACCGGTGCTCAGATTTTAAATATTGTCACTGAGGCAGGACGGGTTGTCTCTTATTACATGTGCATATTCCGACACACAGCACACTGTCAACACAAGGACTCTTATTCCCTTCATTTTAAAGAGAGAATTTGAAGTGTTACACAGTATTCAGAACAAAGAAGGCCTATCCTTCTTCCTAGGAACTTAGTCTCGTACACGATTCCTGGTTGTCAATACAACCACTGCCGAAACCTATCAAGCAGAGTGAAATGGAAGTGTTAAAATCCGGAAACTTTCTATATTACGACCTCATCGCCATGCTCTTAACGAGTTGCATGGACAAAAACAGTGCACCAGAGGCAAGCGACGACAGCGCCAGACTCTATCAAGGTGAAAGCATTGCTATAGAAGTATTAAAAAATGACCATGACGATGAGAATGATCCACTACAGGTCAGAATCCTCACAGCGCCCTCACATGGCAGTGTATCGCTGCAATCAGACGGTCTGGTAATCTATCACCATGACGGCTCATCCAGCACACAGGATAGTTTCATCTACACACTTTACGATGGTGCTACAGATTCCGCGCCTGCTAACGTAAATCTCTCGATTACACTCACTCGAGATGGTGATCCTTATAATGCTGTCACAACGGACACCTCCCCGTCCAATACAGCACCTGTCGCAAATAGTGATATTGGTACAGTATTTAAGGGCGGTCGAGTATCACTGAGTCTACTGCACAACGACAGGGATGCCGAGAATGATGCGCTCTCCATCCTAACCCTGACCAACCCTGTCAACGGAAGTGTGAGTCAACACACCGATGGCACAGTTATCTATCAACATGATGGTTCCAATACAACTGATGACCATTTCAGTTACACCATTAGCGACGGAATGACATCATCTGAACCTGCTAACGTTGGCATCAACATCGCTTCTTACAATCGACCCCCTGAATTTACCCATTCAGGCATAGACGTTGAGCTACACGTTAATGAGCTTTACTCATTAGTTGTCAACGCCAGCGATCCAGATGGAGATAGGCTGACCTTTTCAGCAGCAAACCTCCCTTATTGGTTGGTGTTCTCATCCTCTACCCATACCCTATCAGGTGTACCTTCATGGGCCGAACTCGATAAATCCTATACCCTCACTCTGTCGGTTAGTGACGGCATGAAAACCGTCGAAAACAACCTTACACTCACTGTCGTGGGGCACCAGGCAGTAACAGATGCGATGGCTCATCGCCTGTTGCTGCAAACAACCTATGGTCCCACGCTCAGTGATATTCAGCAGGTCAAACAACTGGGGATTGTGCAGTGGATCGACAATCAATTCACCATGGGATCCGCCTACAACAATAGCGGCGATGGCTGGAAGACCCATCTGGAACGAACACAAGAGATTGCAGTCCACGCAGAGCCTGACCACCAACTGGCTGGACAGTGGTATATTCAATGAGGCCTCTGGCGACAATTCAGTCAAGGATTACCAGATGGCTGCTTGGTGGGGAAATGCACTGGGCTCCAGTGCGGTTCAATCTAACAGGATAGGTTCCGATCAACTGCGTCAACGCACCGCATATGCTCTTAGCCAATTACTGGTTGTCTCAGACAGTGCATCAATCCTGGGACAACGTGGTGAGGCCTTGGCTGCTTATTACGACCTACTGGCTAAACATGCCTTTGGAAATTACCGAACACTATTAGGTGAGATCGCCCGAAGTCCTGGGATGGGAGTCTATCTATCTCATCAGGGAAACAGTAAGGCCGACCCTGTGACTGGCACAAGACCTGACGAAAACTTTGCCAGGGAGGTCATACAACTGTTTACCGTCGGTCTCCATGAGTTGAATCTGGATGGCAGTCCAAACCGAGATGGTAACAGCAACAGTTACCCCGATTCAGGGTCTGATCTCGTGCCGACTTACACCCAGGCGGATATTGAAGAGCTGGCCAAGGTAATGACCGGTTGGGATCTGGCAAACTATGATCGGTTCGGC
>JAHXHU010000282.1 GCA_025656375.1 Candidatus Thiodiazotropha sp. (ex Ustalcina ferruginea)
ACGGCCGGGGCACAAATAGGTTGTCAAAGATCGAGTGTCTTTTATGCCTGGGACGCATAAATGACATCACGAGATCGAAGACTCACTTAAATAGGGCGTTGAGAGTGAATGCAAGCGTCAATAATACCAGGCCCAGGGCAATTCCCTGCGCGAATTCACCCTTGCTCGACTCGAGGGCGATTGCAGTGGGGATGTTGCGCGTATAGTGCAGGATGTTTCCACCGAGCATCATCGAGGCACCGACCTCGGCAATAATACGACCGAAGGCTGCCAGGAATGCAGCCATCAGTCCGAATCTTGCTTCGCGCATGATGGTGAACAACGCCCGCATCAGATTGGTGCCCAGGGTGCGGGCCGTTTCCCAGGCACTTCTGTCTGCTGCCTGCAATGCTGAATGACCCATCGCCACCAAAATTGGAAAGGCAAGCGCAATCTGTCCCAATACCATGGCGGTCTGGGTGAACAGCAGTTTCCATTCACCAAGCGGTCCCTGTCGTGAGAGCAGTATAAAAAAGGTCAGGCCGATCACGACAGCAGGTATGGATAAAAAGGTACTGTTAATTGAGATCAGCAGTCGGCGGCCTGGAAAGCGCTTATATGTGAGAAGAAATGCCACCAGCAGGGCCGGTGGTGTTGCGATCAGGATGGCGACACCAGAGACACGAAACGAGATGGCGATAATCTCCCACAGTTCAGCATTACCGCTGAACAGTAGATTTAAGGCGGCCAGTGTGGTGTCGCTGAGTGTCCCCATTACTGCGTGGTGCTGAATGCGGCAAACGCACCGGCATCGGCTGCAGGGGTGAAGAGCTGGGTATTACCTATGCGAAAACCACCGATTCGCTGCTGGCCGTCAGGGGATATCATCCATTTAATCAATGCATTTGCGCCCTGGTGGTTTATGTCGGGATAACGTTTCGGGCTGACGGCGATAATACCGTAGGGGTTGAAAAGCAGTGGGTCAGCTTCAAAACCTATTTTCAGTGGTGATTTACTTTTGTAGGCTAACCATGTCCCTCTATCAGTCAGTGTATAAGCATCCAGTTCCGAGGCGATCTGTAGGACCTTACCCATGCCCTGGCCCGCTTCCCGATACCAACGTCCTGCGGGTTTGATGCCTGCCTCTTTCCACAGACCGAGCTCTTTTTTATGGGTGCCGGAATCATCCCCACGGGAGACAAAGATGGCCGGCTGTTCAGCGAGTTTTTTCAACGCTGCGGTGGCATCCTGTGCGTTGGCGATGCCTGCGGGATCGCTAGCGGGACCAACCAGCACGAAGTCGTTGTACATGACCCCATAACGTTTTTCACCATAGCCTTCAGCAACGAACTTATCTTCTGCAGCACGGGCGTGTACCAGCACGACATCAACATCACCATCTCTACCCATACGCAGCGCTTTACCCGTACCGACAGCGATAACATGAACAGGATAGCCCGTCGATGCAGTAAATGCCGGTAGCAAGTCAGCAAGAAGACCCGAATTATCGGTGCTTGTGGTTGTTGCCAATCGAATGGTCTGATTATTGCTGTCGTCAGCGTTAACTAAACCGGTCAAAAGCAGACAGGCAATAACAATAAAGCGGACAGATTGAAGATAAATCGGGTTTCTCATCGGTTGAATGCCTCGGATTGTTGTTCTTCCAGTGAATCAACTGCAAAAGCGATGCCATATTATGAACTATTTTACTACCAATAGGGATTGGAGTAGTAAGTCGATTTCTTTTGTCTACTATGTGAGTGTTGATTGGAACAGACTGATGATTTTGGCGTTCGTTCGCCAAAAGCTGTACCGATAATGGGACAGAGGAAAGCAGGAGTGGGACAAATGGTCGCAAAACGAAGGGTAATAAGTTAGTCATTTTGACCCACAATTGAGACAGGTCAATCGGCAATGCCATTTTTACCTGAGCCTTAAAACAGCATGAAGACTGGAACAGCAACCCATGAACGTAAATCTAGAAGCGCTACAGACAAGCAGTGATTCCAAACAGGCGGCTGGCAAGGAGGGTGCTCCTGTGCGTATGGCATCAGTCCTTATCGTGGATGATGAGCCGGGTATACGCAGTTTTCTGCAGAAAGGGCTACGCAAGTATTTTGGGCTGGTCGAGACAGCAGAGAATGTTGAGACCGCAGAAGAGCTGAGACAGCACTGTCACTTTGACCTGATTATCACGGATATCCGCCTTCCCGGACAAACCGGAGGGGTCGAGTGGGTAAGAGAGCTGCGCGAGCAAGGTGGCACTACCGGCGTCATCTTCATGACTGCCCATGCCGACTTGGAGACGGCGATTGCAGCGCTGCGAGCCGGTGCTGAGGATTTCATTATGAAGCCTTTCCGTATGGAGCAGATGATTACTGCGGTAGAGCGTTACCTCGAGCGGCAGAAGATGCAGCGGGAAAACTTCGTGTTGCGTCGACAGGTCGAACAGATCTATGACAGTGCCGGCATGGTGGGTAAATGCCAGCAGATGCGTACCCTGTGCGATGTCATTAAGCGGGTGGTGCCTATGCCCTCTACGGTCCTCATTGAAGGGGAGTCCGGTACGGGTAAGGAGCTGGCGGCCCGTGCAATCCACGAGATGAGTGGACGCTCAGGCAGCTTTGTTCCCGTCAATTGTGGCGCCATGACTGCGGAACTGCTCGAGAGCGAACTCTTTGGACATGTCAAAGGGGCTTTCACCGGTGCCCATCTTTCACGGGATGGACTGTTTACTTATGCAAGCAGCGGCACTCTGTTTCTCGATGAGATCGGTGAGACGCCACTCAGTATGCAGGCGCATCTTCTGCGGGCCCTGGAGGAGCGTACCATTCGTCCTGTCGGATCGAACCGGGAGGTACCCATCGATGTGCGCATTATAGCAGCCAGTAATCGTGATCTTGCACAAGAGGTACGCAACGGGGATTTTCGTGAGGATCTCTACTACCGGTTGAATGTTCTATCGTTGCGTATGCCGGCGCTACGGGAGCGTCATGAGGATATCCCACTGTTAGCTAAACATTTCATCGATACCGCTATCCGCAGAGTTGGGAATAGAATCATCGCAACTGGGTGAGGGTGAACTGGCCAGACTGTTGGACTATGACTGGCCCGGCAATGTGCGGGAGCTGAAAAATGTTATTGAGCGCTGTCTGTTACTCAACAAGTCACCCAGTCTTTGCCTGATCGGATCAGAAGCCATCAGTAGTCAATCCGTACAATTTGATCCCACTAAATCCCTGTTGCTGGAGGCGGTTGAGAAACAACATATACTCAAGGTCTTGGATCTGGAGGGGAGTAACAAATCGGCAGCTGCCCGGGTGCTCGGTATTTCCCGCAAGACACTGGAGCGTAAAACCCATGCTTGGGGGCTCGGTTGAAATAACACATTAAACCTAGAATCCTCAGTTGACCGCTATGTCTATTACCAAACAGGTTAAAAAAATGGGCTTTTTTCATACAAGAAAAATTCACCTTTTAGGTGAGCATCGCTACACTGCGAATGGCGCACCCTTCGCAGTGTTCAACTGAGGATTCTAGTGTAGTGTCCTGAATAAAATATTCATTTATAATTCCCAGTGTTCCGGTTTATGGCAAAGGAAGGAAAAAATGAATTCAGCAGTT
>JAHXHU010000401.1 GCA_025656375.1 Candidatus Thiodiazotropha sp. (ex Ustalcina ferruginea)
TGCAGGTTTCCTAAGCCGCTTCGCGACAACGGATACCTGCCCGGGCCCTACGCCTACCGGGGTCTACCAGCCTGCGCATTCGCTATCCATAGCCGGCAGCGGATGTAACTGCCATCCTGCAGTTTTGCGATACCGGGTAGGACCGTGTTTTGAATCTCGTTCAGGGAAGGCGTCAGGTGCCTGGCCTTTAAGGTGAGGGCCTTGGCTGCCTGTAAGAGTTCGACATCGGAAAACCGCTCACCCGGATTGCCGAATTGGTGGGCAAGTTGTTCCGGCTCGGCGGGGAGTTGATGAAATCGCGCAAGGGCGATGAGTATGTTTAAACCGGTATCCATACCACATTTGCGTTACCGCAGGTACCTTTGCAATAACAGCTAGCTCCCCATGTCGAACATAGTTCAAGAATTAGCGGGTCATAATATAGGGAACTATCTCTATGTCAAGATTTGCGAGCTTGGCCCATCGAACTCACAGGTTAAGGATAAAAATAGGTCATTGCGATCCCCTATTTCTTCAGCTGCTCATGCGTCCAACCCACAATACCCCCCTGGTCCATGGCCCCTGCCTGGCGGGCAATCTCCCTCCCCCCCTGCACCAACATCAAGGTCGGAATGCTACGTATGCCGTAACGCGCTCCCAGCTGTTGCGCCTCTTCGGTATTCACCTTGATCAACCGGACTGAAGGCTCCAATTGAACGGCCGCCTGTTCGAAGGCTGGCGCCATCATCCGGCAGGGCCCACACCACGGTGCCCAGAAATCGATGAGCAGTGGGATATCGCTCTTTTGTGAATGACGTGAGAAACGCCTCTCATCCAGTGCCAGGGGATGTCCTGAAAAGAGGGGTTGGTGGCATTTACCACAATTTGCTCCATCCCTCAGTCGGGTGCCAGGTACCCGGTTGATACCGTCACAGTGAGGACAGACGATATGTAATGCTTCATTCATTATTCAATTTCCATCTCTGTTATCTGCCCTTAAATGGGGAGCCACCCGGTCGATTTCAAGTCCTTTATATAACCGCGAATTCAGTATAATAGCGCCCTACAACATGACACACAGGAGCATCCACAAGATGTCGGACTCACCTTATATCTTTGAAGTCACTGTAGAGAATTTTCAGCAGGTGGTCCTGGAAAACTCTATGAAATGTCCGGTATTGGTCGATTTCTGGGCCGAATGGTGTAATCCCTGCAAGACATTGATGCCGCTGCTGGCGAAGCTGGCTGATGACTACCAGGGTCAATTTATCCTGGCTAAAGTCAACACCGAGCAACAGCAACAATTAGCCACCCATTTCCAGATCCGCAGCATCCCCAGTGTCAAACTGTTCCATAATGGCGAGGTGGTGGATGAGTTCATGGGCGCCCTTCCGGAAGCGGAGATACGCCAATTCCTGAACAAACATATTCCCCGAGAATCTGATGCACTGATAGATCAAGCAGATGCCCTGCTGCTGCAGGGAGATACGGAGTCTGCTGGCGTGCTTCTCAAACAAGCAAGTGACAATGATCCAGAAAATCCCCGCATCAGATTATCCTATGCCCGCTACATGGCCACCCTCGGCAAGTTGGATGAGGCCGACAAGCTGCTCAATGCCCTGCCCGATGAAGAGAAGGAGAAGCCCGAGGTGGCTTCCATGCTGGCACGGATCGAATTTGATCGCGCCACCGCCGACAGCCCTCCTGCGGATGAGCTGGAAAAACGGCTCCAGGATAATCCAGCCGACAGCGAGGCCCTGCATCAGCTGTCGTCCCATAAGGTTATGGAGAACGATTACGAAGGGGCGCTGGAATTACTCCTGACGCTGCTGCAGAAGGATCGCAGTTACGGCGACAATGTCGCCCAGAAGGAGATGCTGCAGATTTTTGAGTTGTTGGGTGGTCAGGGTGATCTGGTGAAGCGCTATCGCAATAGGATGTTTAACTTCCTGCATTAGGAACAGCCCGCGTGTTCATGGATGCCCTGAGCTTTGGGTCAAGCCTTGCAGGGTCTTCGTTCATGAGGTGATTTCCCAAGCTTCCACGATTCCCGGGTATTGCATGAATAACGGGTGTGTCTTTATAGCCGTGGTTTCTTTTAGCGTATAAAATCTATCCGGATCACGTTTTTCCCTGCAGTACTTTTTGAGCCAAAAGACCTTCTCTCCACAATGCCACCCAACCTTTGACGTCGAGATAGACTGGATGTGCTGACAGCGTTCACCGCCATAGCGGAATCGCACTTCAACCGTGCTTTGATAACAACGTGCTGTGGAAACATCACCCTCCCCGGAGTGGGCTACAACTTACCAGACCGTCATTCAATCACACAGCCAGATTTTCACATCAACACCGGCAACCCGCTTCAAGGAGTGGATAATGTTACATTATTGTGACGGCCGTCCAATATAGGTATTTCCCTGTCTCAATATAGGCATTTCCCGGTCTATTAATAAGTTCAACCAACATCTATCTTTAAATTCTGTTGTCTCAAGATCGTCTCCAGCTTATACGTAGGGTTATACCCAATGGAGCGATTATATGATCAGCAATGTTCCCTATCAGGACGATTATCGACCAGCTATGGAACACCTGTCGCCTAAGTTGTTCAACTGACAGACCAGGTTCAAACAGCATCGTTAGCATGCATTCCGCTAAGGCATGATGAGCTTGCCTTTAGTGGTTTTAATAAGAACAGATTATGTGAATAAAGGGGGCGAGAAGAAAACAATGACCAAGTCGCATGTGATAAAAACCATACTGAGCCTGATTGTGATGATGGGTGCTCTGCTGCCTCTAACCAGCATACAGGCTGCCGGTCCACCTAGCTGCACGATTAACTTACCGCAGAATGACCCGATGGTTGCAACCGGTGGTTCGGTTGTGTTTCAGGGTACGGTCAGTCAAGGCGCACCCGGCTATAACGTGGTCTGGACATTCGAGGGTGGCGCTCCCGCTGGTGCGAATGAATTTCTCAGCAACAGCGGCGATCAGACCGCACAATATAACGTCACCTATGCCAACGCCGGCACCTTCACAGCCACACTGACTGCAACCGACACAGACAATAAGAAACCCAAATCCTGCTCGGCGACCCGCACCGTCACGGTCGGCGGCACCAATAATCCGCCCGTGGCCCAGCACGACGACTACAACACCCAGCAGGACACCCGACTGGACATTGCCGCACCGGGCGTACTCAGCAATGACAATGACCCGGACGGTGATCCGATGTCGGCGGAATTGGTGGATAACGTCATCGACGGGACACTGAATCTCAGCGCAGATGGATCATTTACCTATGACCCGGATCCAGGGTTCAACGGCCAGGACAGTTTTACCTACACCGCCAACGATGTGGGAGGACCATCCAATGTGGCAACCGTAACCCTCGGTGTCACGGCCGCGGGTGAAGTCTCCATCAACTCCACCAGTGTCACTGACACATAGCCCGCCAATCCTGTTGGCGAGGTGCCCTTCGTGACAAACCCCGCTTATGCCATTGTCGCCATCAATGACCTGGGCATGCACTGCGGCGATCTGGATACGCGTATTTCAAGTATCCTGCCGCCCTTCA
>JAHXHU010000192.1 GCA_025656375.1 Candidatus Thiodiazotropha sp. (ex Ustalcina ferruginea)
CGGCAGGGGCATGAATAGGCTGTCAAAGATCGAGTGTCTTTTATGCCTGGGACGCATAAATGACATCACGAGATCGAAGACTCACTTGTTCCTGTACACCAAGCTGATTGACCAGTATGTCATGTAAGCTGTCAGCCTCTGCAGCAACTTCGAAGGTCCCCTGTAGTTCTACATTGATCTTGTTCCATGGAATGTTGATAGAACCTGGAATGGTACCGCGGATGATCCAATCTGGTGTACGTGAATCGACAACCAGAACTTTACGATCACCATCACCAACACGTTTCAGATAACCGAGAACCTCCAGTTCACCAACGGTCTCTACACCTGCCGCAGCATTGCCGGGCTGGATGCAGAATGGAGGACAGTGACGCGCAACCTTGGCAAAGGTACCAGGGATCTTGGCATCTTTGTCAGATGAACGGGTGATCATGACCTTCTTACCACTATGCATAACTTCAACAGACTGCAATCCAGGGGTGATCTGGTTACCTTCGCTTGCGAGAAGCTGGTTAGAGAGTGCTAAGCCACTGACAAGTGCGGTAAGCATGAGTGCTTTGACAAACTTCATTATGTCTTCCTCCGGGGCGTTAGCCTTTATTCGTAGTGTAGGTAAGATGGCATTTTAAGGGTTGCCTGGGACATCGCCTGTTCATAGCCCAGGTGTCCCTGTTTGGCTGCCTTGTTGGCAAGCTTGGCGGCCTTTACTAAGTCGCCTTTCTCCATCAGGGTTTTAGCCTTCTTGATCATCTTACCGGTATCACGCCATTCACCGCCAACACTAGCAGCCTGTTTTCTGGCTTCATCGGCCGCCTCGATCAGTTTTTGTACCTTGGCTGCAGAAATATCTTCAGCCAAGGATGTGGTTGCTATCCCGGAACATAAAATCCCGATCAATAAGCTGAATATTAATAGTAATTTTTTTTGCATCGCTTTCACTCCGATAGCATAAGTCTAAATTCAGTGGTTTGGCCGACTGAAACCATTACTTTCTAGCGCCTGGGCCGTTCAGTGGCAGGCCGTTACTCATGTAGGTGAGGAAGTACTCGAGATTACGGTACTCTTCACCTTGAGCCTTAAACGGCTTTGCACGGACCTGCTTGTTACATCCGGTGAAACGGCGATGCAGGGTACCGACAGTACCCCACTTGGATCGATAAACAGGGAAGTGGGTGACATGTCCAAGTGCTGGACCGAGTGTCTCGGTGCGCAGGATCATACCGGCATTCTGCAGGTGGCAGTGGGCGCATGAGAAATTGAGTTGACCGCGCCGGGTATAGTAGAACTTCTTGCCATCTTCATAGGCTTGAAGCGCAGCAGGATCATCACTGGGAATTTCAACATTCGTGATCTGACCGCGGGATTCGAATGAGATATAAGAGAGGATGCTGTTGATCGATCCTTTCTTATACTTCAGGGGTTTCTCCCCATTCGCTTCACGGCAGTTGTTGAGGGCCAGCGGGATCGTCATGACCATGCCTTTTTCCTTGTCCCATTGGGGATATTTGCCGGCAATGGCCGGGCCGTCAGGGAGGCAGTCCTTATAGGTTTTACCGTTTGCGAAAGGTTTTTCCCACATTGCCAGGCCTTCATCGATGAAAGGTTCATAGGGTGGAAACTCTTCAATAGCTTCCCAGTTTTCTCGCCCTACAGGATCGATGGAGTAGACACCGTTAACGTAATCGGATGTTTCCACATTGGGGAAACGTTTTTTATAGAAATTCTGGAAGGCCGCCAGGTCTTCTTCCGGGGTTGTAGCCTGTGCGGCGGTAATGAATCCACAGGTAATAACCATCAAGGTCATTTGACGAAATAGTTGTTTCATGTTCTTTCAATCCTCAAAGGAGTTACAGTCATGGGCAAAATGGTACCGAAATGCTCAGAGTGTCCAGATATACTCAATGACTTTTTCGAAATCAGCTTCGGAGAGGATGCCGTGCTTACCAAATGGGGGCATAGCTGATTCAGGATTCTTCTCAGTCGCATCCCAAATCTGCTTGTGTAGATCTTCCTTATTTGGAAAGCGGGATTTCATTGCTACCAGAGCGGGTGCAATATTACCCGGTGAAGGCGCTCCAATAATGTTATGACATGCGAGGCAATTCCCTTTTTTTCTATCAAAAGAGATTTTCTTCCCTTCTTCAACGGCATTGTCTCCGGCGGCGAAGCTTGCGGGGGTGACCAGAAACTGGCCAGCTAAGACGCTGATTGCGCCGGCCATTCCTATCCACTTTTTGGTATTACCAATCATCGTGTCCTCCAGATGGGGGTTAATGTGGTTCTAACCTGTTGTTATTCAGGTAAAATACCTGATGTTTAGTTATCGTGATCTACAACAAGTCGCTTAATATGCCAGTGTCTCTTCAGGACGTTTTTTGGCTTAGTGCATTGTTATACTTAGGTATGAGCTGTGTAAAGTCCAGAAAATGGTGAAAAAGATAGTGGTTTACCATGCCATTAACTATGGAAAGCAGTCTTTAGTTCTAATGGATAAGGTGCAAACGCTAGCAACACACGCACTGTTTTTTTTCGAAAGAAGAGATAATGAATAACAAGAATAGCTGGACTGTTTATATTCTGCGTTGTGCTGATCAAACCCTCTACACCGGTATAGCAAAAGATCTGTTCAGACGTGTCGCTCAGCACAACAAAGGAACCGGTGCAAAATATACACGTGGACGAACCCCTGTGGAACTGATTTTTGCAGAATCTATGGCGTGTTACGGTGATGCGCTTCGCCGAGAATATGCTATCAAGAAGATGAGTGATCAATCCTGCCAAACAGTAGAAAACCTACTCACCATAGATCAGGTCGAGCAGGAATAAAACTCACTGTTTGGGCCTGCTTACTGACCGGGATACAGGCACTATTTACCGAGTCTTGTGCCACATTTTTGGCAGAGATAGATAACGCCATCCTGAATCCTGTTGTGGCGTATTGCACTTAACCTATGGCTGCGGCAGTCACAGCGATAGTCAAAATAGCGCATATTTCGGCTTTCCATCTGGTTCGTATTAAAATTGTGGCAGCGATTTGGAGAAGCGCGAAATAGTTTCATGATCTCTTTCCTTTCAATGCCATGGGGTTTGATTTTAGGTCCATGTAGGGTTCTGGCTATTAGGTGTGATATTTCATGGGGCACCGTAGTATTGATGAATGCCTCACCGTACCTATTCAGAAGAGGGAGATTGTAGCGGATAGTGCAGCTTCCCTGCCTGGGGAACAGTATCATCCCTGCTGTTTTACCTTTCAGGTTGAAGCGAATCAATGGCTGCTGAATGGATATATTAAAGTATCTCTCTGCGACTTGAAGCAGTTGCTGGGTTCGTTCTGTCACCCTTAACTGCAGTTGTACGCTATTCATACGGATAGATTCCTGCCGGTATCAGTCAGATGGATTAGTTCCTCAATTGTTTAACTAGTGTAGTGTCCTAAACATATCATCCATTTTGCAATACAACCTTGGCTCGCCCCACTTTTTCCAGTATCTGATCAACGCTTTTAGTCC
>JAHXHU010000235.1 GCA_025656375.1 Candidatus Thiodiazotropha sp. (ex Ustalcina ferruginea)
AACTGCTGAATTCATTTTTTCCTTCCTTTGCCATAAACCGGAACACTGGGAATTATAAATGAATATTTTATTCAGGACACTACACTAGTGTTTAATCAGTGGAGGTTGCAAAATAGTCCTTGGTCAACTTAAACACCACCGGACTCAACATCAACAGTGCTGCAAGATTCGGGATCGCCATCAATGCGTTCAGGGTATCCGCCACCAGCCAGACAAAATTGAGTTGTTCCTGAGCCAGAGCGCCGACTGGGATCATCAGCACCCACAGGGTGCGAAACGGTGTAATCGCTCTGATTCCGAACAGGTATTCAGCACAACGCTCGCTATAGACACTCCATCCCAGAATCGTGGTAAAGGCAAAAACCGCCAGACCGATAGTGACCACATAGCCACCCACACCTGGCATGGCCATCTCAAAAGCCATCGAGGAGAGTGCCGCTCCTGTCTCACCACTGGTCCAGGCACCGGTTACCACAATCGCCAACCCTGTAATAGAACAGACAATCAAGGTATCAATGAAGGTACCTAGCATGGCGATAGTGCCTTGTCGCACTGGGTTATCGGTAGAGGCTGATGCATGGGCAATCGGCGCACTGCCGAGCCCTGCCTCATTGGAAAAGACCCCACGGGCAACACCAAAGCGTATTGCAGCCCAGACTGCCGCACCTGCAAATCCACCCGTTGCTGCTGTCGGTGTAAAGGCATGCTGAACAATCTCAACCACAGCAGAGGGAATGGCGCTGGCATTGATAATCAGTACAACCACCCCCCCCAATATATAGGCAATGGCCATCAGAGGGACCAGCTTACCAGCTACCTCGGCAATACGCCGTATTCCACCAATCAGCACCAGTCCGGCGAGTATTGCCATAACAATACCGGTAATGGCCGGAGCAATCTCCATGTTTTCGTTCAGCAGCAGTGCCTGCGCTACTGAATTGGCCTGAACCGTATTACCAATACCAAATCCTGCCAATGCCCCAAAAATGGCGAATAGCGTGCCTAACCATCCCCAATGACTGCCGAGTCCGTTCTTTATGTAGTACATCGGGCCACCAACATGGTTGCCATTCTCATCCACTTCGCGATAGCGGACCGCAAGCACAGCTTCAGCATACTTGGTTGCCATACCGACCAGTGCTGTACACCACATCCAAAACAGCGCCCCAGGCCCACCTAGTGCGATGGCGGTAGCCACACCTGCAATATTGCCGGTACCGATGGTCGCTGAGAGCGATGTCATCAGGGCATTGAAAGGGCTGATTTCACCTTCACCCTGCCCCTGACGACCTCGCCACAGCATGCGAAAGCCATAACTGAGCTTGGCCATAGGCATCAATTTCAGACCAATCATCAAAAACAGACCGGTACCCAGTATCAATACCAGCATCAGAGGGCCCCAGACGATGCCATTCAAACCCGTTATTAGATCGGTCACACTCTCCACCTTTCACCCCCGTTATTTTTTAGCACTATATTTAGAATTAATTCATTGAAATATCTAATATTCTTTACCGGCTGCTATCTTATTCACGAGTTGCACACGATACATTCTGTTTCAAAACGAATACCAAACTATACACACTCCAGACAGCTGAACTCAAAAAAACAACCGTTGCCTGGATACCTAACTCATTCACTAAGAACCAGCATAACACATTATTTTTTATAACTAATTTTTGAAAAATCATGATATGGCAACGTGTTAACAGGCCCTAATAACTTAGGATGCAAAGAATTTCCTTGAGATCCTCATAGCTGCCGGTTAACCTCATATTTACTGTACTTAACTTATCCACGCGGATCATACCCATGTCAGTCTGTAAAAGTCTCAAAGGGTACTCCCGGAAGCATGAACGTCTGGCGGATCTCTTTTCTCTGCTTGCTGTTGCTCTCTTTTTCGGCACCCTCTATATCGTTCTAAGCTACTACACACCTATTATCGGCTGGTTGAAGACAGATGTCGTCATCCACGTCCCCATTGCCATAGCGTTGCTGTTATTCGATATATTCCTCATGTATATATGCTTGGATATCGGTGCTTCAAGATTCTCAGGGGAAGATGAGCGCTGCTTCCACACATTCAAGGGACGCCGTTCCGGAAGTGGTTCCATCGGCACCATGTTCAACAGTTGGCTCCACCACATGGAGCATGTCGGCAAAAAGCATCGTTGATCTTAAACAACGCCTCCATGATGATAATGTTGGACTTACTGGGCCGGAAAGGAGTAGGTGCATGAATCGCCGGTCGAGCTTGGCTCGCTACTGCCAGCCTATAATCCTAGTCTTTTATGGGTTCTTGCTTTTACTGAGTAACGGCTGTGTCTCCATGGCAACGGACAGGTTGGCAGCCAACCTGTCGGCAGCGATGCTCAACCAAACAGACCCAGAGATTGTACGGCACGGTGCCCCAGCCTATCTTCTGCTAATCGACTCACTGATCGAAGAGAGTCCCGATGACCAAGGCCTGCTCTATGCCGGTGCTAAACTGTATAGCGCCTATGCCGGAGGGCTGGTTACAGATCTGGAGCGACAAAAAAGTCTCAGCCAAAAAGCCTTGGATTACGCTGGGCGTGGGCTCTGTCAACAACAACCAGAGATCTGTAAAAATGCGCAACAACCCTTCGAAAAGTTTGTCGAAGCACTGGAAGAAGCAGACACGGATGATTTCGAAGGGCTCTATCTCTATGGGACAAGTTGGGCCGGCTGGATACAGGCTCGGAAGGATGATTGGAATGCGGTTGCAGACTTAGCCAAGGCTGAAGCCTTACTGCAACGTGTAATCTCAGCGAAACCAGGTTATGAACAGGGGCGCGCACAACTCTACCTAGGCGTGATCAGGAGCCAGATCCCACCAGCCCTGGGCGGAAAACCAGAGATCGGACGTAGACATTTTGAACAAGCCATTGAGTACTCCTCCGGTCATGACCTTATCGCGAAGTTGGAATACGCTCGACACTATGCCCGTCTGGTATTTGATAAAACACTCCACGATAGGATGCTCAACGAGGTTATTCAGGCCGACCCGGTCCAGCCCGGACTCACCCTGAGTAACATCATGGCGCAGCAACAAGCCAGACTTCTACTACAGGACGACTATTTTTAACCTGAAACCGCCGGTTGAGGTTTAAATCCTATCATGAATGAATTGTGCGAATGCTGGTGTGTATCGCTATGCGTCCATATTCAGCCGACAAACGTACATTTTAATACTGACTGAGTTAATACTGAGGAACCCACCATGTTTCGCATGCTGAATGCAATGATTCTGCTCTTTACCCTGGTCCCTTTGAGTCATGCAAACACAACCCTCAAAATCGCCACACTGGCCCCCGACGGCACAACCTGGATGAAGGAGATGCGGGCTGCAGCCAAACAGATCAAGCAAAAGACTCAAGTGAGTCTTCGATCTCGTGATGTCATTTATGCGTCCCAGGCATAAAAGACACTCGATCTTTGACAGCCTATTCATGCCCCTGCCGT
>JAHXHU010000081.1 GCA_025656375.1 Candidatus Thiodiazotropha sp. (ex Ustalcina ferruginea)
TGGACTAAAAGCGTTGATCAGATACTGGAAAAAGTGGGGCGAGCCACGGTTGTATTGCAAAATGGATAATATGTTTAGGACACTACACTAGATACATCGAAGCTGTACCACTGACAGCAACAGCGCTGAACAGATCCTTATTGCCGGTAAACACCAACAACAACCCCAAGACCATAAAAAGCGCCATAACCATCCGACCATTCATCAAGGTAGGCTGCAGGAAGCGCATATCCACCACCATCAGTTTGGCTGAGCTTGATAAGGTACTATCGAGCGTCGACATGGCAGAGATGACCAGTGCTGCATTGAATAAAAGCATCGGCAGATCACCCAGTATCCGCATCAACACTGCATTCATCGCTTCGCCGGCATTAGCCTGTGCTCCCGCCAGGATACCTAAACTGCCAAACAGTAGAATACAGATCATACTCACCCAGGCAGCATGTAAAAAACTACGACGTGTCGTCTGGCGATCAGCAAGAAAGCCTCGGTCCATCATGACCGGGTCGTGCATTGGATAACTCCAGATCTGGAGTAAGGCAACCAACATCAGTACAGGACCTGGTTGTTCTATTTGGAACGGTTTGAAGAGGATATTTTCAAACGTGATATGGCCACCGATAACTGTCAGAATCATCAGAAACGCAAGTACAAAAACGAAGATCAGCATCTGAAACAGATCAGTTCTCAAGGAGGCATGCAGCCCACCCAACATTGAGTAGAGCAACGTAACAGCCGCCAAACCAACAACTGCCATGGTATATGAGCCACTCCCAGCTGCACCGAATAGAATGCCTATCACCAGCAAGTTAGCGAACACTTCACTGGTCAGACGTACACCGACAACCAGGTTCTAACAGCGTGTACCCCATTCACCGAAACGATCACGAAGGAATGCCTGGATACTGCTGTAACCCTTACGAAATCGCAGGTCATCTATGATCAGACCACCGGTTAGAAATGAGAGATAGTAGAAGGCGTAGGCCAAAGTACCCCAAAGGCCGTAGTAAAATCCCAATATAGCCGCATTCATCAGTGAACGGGCAAAGATCCAGGTTGTCACTTGAGAGAGTGTCAGCGTCAATAGGCCAGGCACCCTGCCCGATGGTGAGAGTCCCTGAAAGAATGTGGCTCCATTGTTCGCTTTTGGGGCCATGAAAACCGATATCAACGCCACAGCAGCGACCAGGATTGGCAATATAAGGTCCATGAAAACTCCAGAATAAATCTGGCCTGATACGATAATGTCAGGTCACAGATTGTGCTTATTAGTTGAAAGCCAATATACACATATCATTTCATCTATACGCCCGTCGTGTCGACATGGATTCACAGACCTGACTGGTATTGGCTGATTCAATAATCTAACTGGAATCATGCAGAAAAAACAACAGACGAGCCGAGGCAGTTTAATCTGTGATCAGCGTTTATGGATAGTCACTAAAAATCCGCGTTCTTAGAACGCGGACTTGCCCAAAGCCCTCTAAAAGGGGGCACTCAAAGCCAGCCCTCTGAGAAGGCTGGCCGGTGAGTTGTCCCATTTTTCATTATTTCCTGTAATCCATCTCTTGTTGGCGAAGTTCCTGTCTTTCCTGATACTTCACATACTTCCGTATGATCTCCGCATCAACTCCAACCGTATCAACACAATATCCCTTTGCCCAGAAATGATTGCCCCAATACGGCTTTTTCCAAAGATAGGGAAATCTCGTGAATAACCTCAACGCTGTTCTACCTTTAACCACTCCCATCAGTTTCGAAATCGATACCTTTGGCGGCACCCTCACCAATAGATGTACATGATCCGCCTGCACATTCAGCTCAACTATCCGGCACCTTAACTGGCTGCAGAATACCTCGATACTATTGTGTACCTCTTGCCCAATGACGCCTTTCAACACCCTGTACCGGTACTTCGGTACCCAAACTATGTGATACTGGCAATACCAAAGGACATGCGTTAACTTTTCAAATCCGCTCATGTTATTTCCTTCGTTGACGTTGTGGGGACAACTCAACGTCGGTTTTAACATGAGCAACTATTCATGACAGGCTGAGCCAGCCATTCATAACCACGTCCGTAGGACGTGGGTTTCTATGCCGCACTAAACCCTCGTCATCTAGCGTAGTGTTCTATTTCAGCGGATCTCATCTATGCTACGAGTCCTGACCTGTACCTGAGGGATAATCAGCGCATAGCCTTGTTGTTGCCAATGTGCCAATTCGGTAAAGGCAGAGGGGACCAACTCTACGAACTCATGAAAGTCATCGACGCTGTAATCAAACTCCTTCGCTGCCAAGCCACAGACCTTAAACTCAACCCCTAACATTGTGTAGTAGCGCATTCTCTCAACCGCTTCTTTGTAGATGAGGTAATTCTTTTTTGCGAGTGTGACGATCTCGGTACCGTGAATTACAACCTTAATATCCATCATCTCTGGCGCCATGTCATACGGTGAGTCTATCAGTGGATTGATCAGTGCCCTGATCCAATACAGGGCAGCTGAGATCTTTTCAGGTTCATCCAGATAAAACTCATACACTGCCTTGGGATGCTCATAGGCCGGGTAGACCTCTCTTGGGCCATCCGCTACAACATGACTAAATGGCATCGACAATAGACTGAGCAACAAAAAATATCTGCACATAATCCAACCCTCCAGTGTAAGGGCACGCATCATGCACTCGTTGAGACTATTCCTTTCTCAAATTAAGACCGATAAATTTCCAGTCTGATCTGAATTCCATACTTGATTGATAGGTTTTTCAGACTATATTTCCTACTATGCATATAGTTTTATTGGCATATTAGTTTTTTTTATCTATAATTTTGCACAATTGAGCGCTTATTAGACCTAAAAGAGGAAAATGTTATGGAACAGACAACCCCCTTAAACCCTATTATTGGCAAGGGTAATATCCCTTTGCAATTCGATGATGACGGTTTTTTAATCAACACAGAGGCGTGGAGTCGTGAAACCGCACGTTTAATTGCCGAAATGGATGGACTCGGAAAACTTTCACCTGACCATTGGTCAGTCATCCTTTACTTACGGGAGAAACACCTGGAAGCGGGCGGACTACCCGTGATGTCACGTATCTGCCGTATTATGCACCTTGGTAAACATGGTGTAGAACGGCTCTTTGGCAGCTGCAGAGAGGCTTGGCAAATCAGCGGACTACCCAATCCTGGCGAAGAGGCGAAAAACTATATGTGATGGTCTTTGCCCCTGGTGTCAGGGACTTTTCTTTTTCTAATCCCTATCCTCACCCGATCTGCATCTCTCAGCTAGCTGAGAGGTCACTGCTCGTTGGTGGAGCTGGCTCTGCTATCACAATAAAGTTGCTTCCCAGGATTGAAGGCAGCCTCCCCAATCAGTAATACTAGTGTAGTGTCCTGAATAAAATATTCATTTATAATTCCCAGTGTTCCGGTTTATGGCAAAGGAAGGAAAAAATGAATTCAGCAGTTG
>JAHXHU010000382.1 GCA_025656375.1 Candidatus Thiodiazotropha sp. (ex Ustalcina ferruginea)
TGGCGAAGCGGCACGGACGCAGGACGTCCGGGGCCATAACAGGTTGTCGAAGATCGAGTCGATTTCGGGGACTTGGAAGTCCCGAAATCCGTCATGAGATCAAAGACTCTCTTGGAACGCCATCTGTCTTGCCGATATGGGCGATACCGGGGCGGCTTTTGTGGCTCTGCCACAGATCCCACCACGCAACGTGGCCTGGTTCAAGAAAGGCAAATGGGTGCATATGGCCAAGATTGCCTTTGAGAAATACTTTATCCGCAAGATGAAGAAGGGAACATCCGAACCGATCTATGAGAAATACATCCTTAAGATGCTTGGCATTGGTAAGCTGAAATAGATCAGAAGCTGGCAACGATAAAAGCCAGGACATGGCCGGGGGGTATAGTGTAAAGTCGTTCAGTTCCGATTTTTGACCACACTTACCACTAAAACAGAGACAGCCGCTACCCTTCATCTGGTAGTGGTTGTTTTTTTTAGTGAACTCAATTATCCTAGAATCCGCAGTTGGACGAGTTGAAGGGTGTGTCCACGGTGGTGCAGAACAAGGCGCAACGACGAGGAATAGTTATTCTATTCCGAGGAGTTGTAACGCAGTGCTGCGCTGCTGTGGGCGTGCCATTTGACTCGTAGCGTATCTCACCCAGAAGATGAGTAAGCATGGCATTGTAATCACACATGTTATCAACTTTTTACATGCAGAATAGAGCGGTCAACTGCGGAATCTAGGATTATGCAGGGTCGTCTTGGTAATCGCCTGGCATCCACAATGTCTCAAACTATCCAAAGAAGCGACCTACCTGATTTCAGGGTCAACGACTGAAATCGACCCACTGCGGATGCGGGGCACTCGCTCATCGGGCATCCGGATCTGACTCAATGAAGACCATTGCAATGTTTTGACAAATTACCGGAATTGGACAAAACTGGAGTTTACCGGTGGATCTCGCAACGGGAGAAAACGGCCATAAGCGGACCATTTAGACGGCGCTTAAAAACATTCACAAACGATCCAGTGGGCTTTTAACGCCCTGACTAGCACGGCCTACCACATGCGTATAGATCATGGTGGTGGATACATCCGCATGACCGAGAAGGTCCTGCACTGTACGAATATCCGAGCCAGATTCCAGAAGATGGGTTGCAAAGGAGTGCCGAAGTGTATGGCTGGTGACCCGCTTGGTAATCCCAGCTGCCTCAGCGGCTTGCTTGATGCGCTTCTGAATGACGGTTTGATGGATATGGTGACGCCTCAGAATGCCTGTTCTGGGATCTTGGGCAATACGGCTGGCCGGGAAGAGAAACTGCCATCGCAGTTCTTTCGCGGCGTTCGGGTATTTTCGAGCGAGGGCATCAGGCAAGAATACTTCACCAAAACCTGCCGCCAGATCCCTTTCATGCTGATCTGTGACAAAGCAGATTTGTTGTTGTAACCGTTCTATCAGGCGCTCAGGCATGGGTACCGAACGATCTTTCTTACCCTTTCCCGCTCGCACGATAATGTGACGATAATCGAAGTCAAGATCCAGGATGCGTAAACGTACACACTCCATGACCCGCATGCCCGTGCCATACATCAGGCGTATCATGAGTCCGTTCATGCCATTCAGGGAGTCAAATACCGCCCCAATCTCCCTGAGGCTCAACACTGTCGGTACCCGTTTTGGACGTTTAGGGCGTTTAAAAGGGCCAATCTTACCCAGAGGTTTCTCCAACACACGAGAGAAAAAGAAGACCAGGGCATTTAAGGCCTGACCCTGTGTAGCCTAGCCCCCGAAACCTTGCGTATCAGGGCCAAATGTTCTAAAAAAGAAACCACCTCAACCTCAGCGCAGTCACAAGGATGCTTTTCAGAGTGGAAACGAAGGAATCGATTGATCCAGCCAAGATAACTCCTTTCCGTGTTGGGCGAAAAATCCGGCAAGCGAATCGCCACCAGAAATTTGCGGTAGATCTCAGGAAACTGCTTTCCAATCTGATTCTTAGCATCCTCAACTGTCTGATCGATCATTTCGTAAGTCCGGGCGACCGTCGGATGATCTCTGCCCAGAGACCGTGCGCCCGCAGACCAGGTGTCCCAGTCAAATTCACTGGCCCAGGACTGTTTCAACAGATGGCAGTAGAAGCAGTCTCAGGGCATCTACCTTTTGCCGAAACCGCCATTCGGTGATCTGAGGCTGACGTCCCAGATGATCAAACCAGCGTTCGAGGTTTTCAGGGGTCTGTGCCTGGAGACGGGTATTGGGATGGTCGTCAATAAACGCTTGAATATGGCGTTGGTACCAGGGGATGGCCCTGGCGGGGACACGAAATGTCACGAGCAGCTGAGTGTAGCGCGTCCAGAACTGTTCAATCCGGGGGTCGGAAGATTGAGATCCAGCATCCATGGAAAACTATGCTCCTTGCAAAGGGATAATATTTTAGAGTACATATATAGAACATTTGGCGGGGTATTACAATATCAGTGCCAGCGGCATATCCCAATATCAGTGCTGCCTAGATAATCATCTGTTAGATGCGATAACAACTGACATGGCAGACATTGGACACAAATCGGATTGGGTGTATCTTCAAGGAGAGATTACGGTGGCAAAAATCCGCGCCATCGGTAATAAAGGACATATCGATAAATTGTCTTTATCTAAAGGTAATTTGATTACGGCGGCGATTGCTCGGGGGTTCAAGTACTTGGAGTCCGTTGAGTGGATGTGGCTTTGGTGCTCTGTAACGCGTACCGCAATGCGGGAAGTTCTAACTGTCCCCAATTTAAGAACACTAGATGTCTTAGAGATACGCCATCCTGGACAGCTACAAAATACAGAATTAGCTGAGAGTCTTATCGCATTTCGAGCAAATCACTACATGTCGGAGGTGGATTTGCTAGCGGTATCGAAATTTCCTGTCCTAGAGGAACTTGGGGCTCAAAACTCAGCAATTTCTGAAACTTCCTTGACAGCTATACTTGAAATGCCGTATCTCCAAAATATCGATTTAGAGGGAACTGGTTTCGATGACAAAATGGCTAAAACTATGTCGCATGTCGATCGTATTAAGAAACTAGATCTTGGCGCAACTCGCCTTACGGGAAAGGGATTGAAGTATTTAATGTGGTATGAAACAACTTACTTCCCTAGATCTATGGGCAAATGATATCGCGGAGGAGGACTTAGATATGCTAGCTGATCTTCCGCATTTGGAATACTTGTCGGTTGGTGGGTATTCTGGCCAGGATAAATTCACCTCTAAAGGCGTATTGCCAAGACTCAAAAAAATAGGGTCACTAAAGCGTATCTGGCTTGATGGGATATCTGTTTCTGAAGAAGAGCAAAAAGATCTAGAGGAAAGGTATGAATATGTACGCTTGTAGAACCTATAACTGCCATCTAATCGGGTAGCCGGGGGTCTCTAACCCCCAGCCCCCACAACACCCTGCATGCGGCTCCGCACAGGGCGTTTCACTTGGAATGGTGAAGC
>JAHXHU010000232.1 GCA_025656375.1 Candidatus Thiodiazotropha sp. (ex Ustalcina ferruginea)
CTATTGATGACAGCGGGTGTAATTTGTCTACTAGGCTTCTGGGCCGCTGAACTTTCAACCTACTACCATTTGTTGGGTACGGATAAGGTAGGAGAGGATGTCTTTTACCAGGCATTGAAGAGCATTCGTACCGGATTGTTGATAGGAACCCTGACAACACTGGTGATGTTACCCGCTGCGATACTGTTGGGCATTATGGCAGGTTATTTTCGCGGTTGGGTAGATGACTTGATTCAGTATGCCTACACCACTCTTAATTCGATTCCAGGTGTGTTGTTAATTGCTGCTGCAATTCTCATGATGCAGATCTATATGAGCAATCATGAAGAGCAGTTTGCAAGCCTCACCCAACGGGCTGATCTGCGTTTACTCTTTCTATGTATGATCCTTGGTGTCACCAGCTGGACTGGCCTATGCCGCATGTTACGCGGTGAAACCTTTAAAATGAGAGAGATGGAGTATGTTCAGTCCGCTCAGGCATTTGGCGTTGGTAACTTCACAATCATCGGACGGCATATTCTGCCCAATGTCCTGCATATCGTCTTGATTACACTGGTGCTCGATTTCAGTGGTTTGGTGTTGGCGGAAGCGGTGCTCTCTTATGTCAATATCGGTGTCGACCCGACCATGAACAGCTGGGGTAATATGATCAATAGTGCTCGACTCGAGATGGCAAGGGAACCTATCGTCTGGTGGTCTCTGGCTGCTGCGCTGATATTTATGTTTACACTGGTGCTCTCTGCCAACCTCTTTTCTGATGTAGTGCGTGACGCCTTCGACCCAAGACTGAGGTCTAGCCGTTAAGCGACATAACCATGAGTGAAACCCTATTAACCATTGCCAACCTCAAGACTCGTCTGGGAGATGCACAACATCCGATAAGGGTGGTGGACGGTGTTGATATCACTATCAACAAAGGTGAGACCTTTGCTCTGTTAGGTGAATCGGGTTGTGGCAAGTCGATGACTGCCCTGTCCATGATGCGCCTTTTGCCACCTTCAGGACGTGTTATCAAGGGTCGAGTGGAGTTTGCCGGGATCAATCTGCTGAGCCTCTCCGAACGGGAGATGCGAGGTGTTCGTGGCGGCAGTATGGGCATGATTTTTCAGGAGCCGATGACATCCCTTAATCCGGTGCTCAGGATTGGTGAGCAGATCGCTGAGTCTGTTCGTCTGCATGACAAGCAATTAAGAGGGACTGTTGATGATCGGATAGTGGCATTACTGGATGCAGTGGGTATACCTGATCCGACAAGACGAGCAAGGGAGTATCCACACCAACTCTCTGGCGGCATGAAACAGCGTGTGATGATTGCGATGGCATTGGCTGGTCGCCCTAAATTATTAATCGCAGATGAACCGACCACAGCACTGGATGTCACTATTCAGGCCCAGGTACTGAAGCTGTTAAAAGGATTACAGCAGGAGACCGACATGGCAATCCTGTTGATCACTCACGATCTTGGTGTTGTGGCGGAAACGGCTGATCGTCTGGCGGTGATGTATGCAGGTCAGATTGTTGAGACAACTGAAGTAGACGGGTTTTTTAAGGGCCCTAAACACCCCTATAGCCGTAAACTTTTTGATTCACTGCCGGATAGTCGGAAGCGTGATGAGAAATTAGCTGTTATTGAGGGCTCGGTACCTTCATTGGACAGTTATTTTAAGGGTTGTCGATTTACCGAACGATGCGATGTAAGTAATGACCGTTGTCATCGTGAAATACCTAAGTGGCGTCAATTGGATGAGCAAACCGGTGTGCGTTGCCTGCTTTATGCTTACGATGCCATGCTACCAGGAGAGAAAAGAGAGCAGAATACCGCGCTGCATTCGCCACGTCGATTGACGCAAGAAAATCTCTTGAATGTGCAGAATTTGAAGGTTCATTTTCCGATTCAAAAAGGCATTTTTAAGCGAGTGGTGGGCCATGTGCGTGCTGTTGATGGTATTGATTTATCTATACCCAAAGGCACTACTATGGCTTTGGTAGGAGAGTCGGGTTGTGGAAAAACCACTGTTGGTAAGGGAATCCTGCAGCTGATACGGCCTACTGATGGTAGGGTACAACTCGAAGAAGATGAGCTTACTCTACTCAAGGGAGAGGCATTGCGTCGCCGAAGGGCTGATATGCAGATCATCTTTCAGGATCCTATGTCTTCCATGAATCCTCGTATGTTGGTAGGTAACATCATTGCTGAGGGTATGCAGGCACAAAGGATGTATAACCGCCAACAGCGAGAGAGCCGTGTTAGTGAACTGCTCCAACAGGTGGGACTGTCAGCCGATGCAGCAAAGCGTTATCCCCATGAATTTTCCGGTGGCCAGCGTCAACGTATCTGTGTAGCGCGGGCATTGGCAGTCGAACCTCGTCTGATAGTCTGCGATGAACCTACCAGTGCATTGGATGTGTCTGTTCAAGCGCAAATACTCAACCTTTTGAAACAGTTGCAAAACGAACTCGATCTCTCCTATCTCTTTATCACTCACAATATCTCAGTGGTATCTTATTTGGCCGACCAGGTGGCAGTCATGTATCTTGGTCGGATTGTTGAGAAGGGCAATGTGAATGAGATTTTAGAAAATCCAGCACACCCTTACACCCAAGCACTACTCTCTGCTGTACCTGTCCCCGATCCAAATCATCAAAGCAGTGTCATACAATTGGAAGGGGATATGCCCTCGTCTGCCAATCCGCCTAGTGGTTGTCATTTTCATCCTCGCTGCCCTGTTGCCAAGAAAAACTGTGCAACCGAATATCCCAATGAGACGCAGTTAAGTGACTCACATCATGTGAACTGCTGGCTGGTTACATAGTCTCGCTTTATTGAAGTAATTTGTTAGTAGTTTTTATTCAATAAAGTTTCGTTGTCCTTGTGACGATGAGTGCTTTGAAGGAGAGTCGCATTCTTACACAGTTCCAAGGGGTTAGATCATGAGAAAATTCAATATCCTTTCATTATTATTAATGATAATGCTTATTATTACGGGTGATGTTCTGGCTGTTACTGCCAGTGAGTACGCCATCGTAATTAATCTTTCAGGGCGGCAAAGGATGCTGACTCAAAAGATGTCGAAGGAGATGCTGTTAATCGCAAATGAGGTTGATGTAGCAGGCAACAGAGCGAACCTGGAAAAAACAGCTAAGCTGTTTGATTCGACATTGAAGGGATTGCGTGATGGCAATGCCGAGATGGGCTTGCCTGCAACAGAGGGAAAACTGCTTCTGAAGCAGTTAGCCAAGGTTTCAAAGCTGTGGGATGAATTTCATGACTTAGTGTCACCGGTGATTTCCGGAGGCGATGTTGATATTACAAAAGTAGCGGAACTCAATCTTCCATTGCTTAAGAATATGAATACGGCTGTTCGCCTGTATGAGAAAGAGGCGGTAATCCCCCCAAAAAATAACGGGGTTCAAAAGTAGAATTTTCCAATTATGATTACGAAAAGGAGAATCTACAATGAAGAAGTCCC
>JAHXHU010000344.1 GCA_025656375.1 Candidatus Thiodiazotropha sp. (ex Ustalcina ferruginea)
CCGCTTCGCGACAACGGATACCTGCCCGGGCCCTACGCCTACCGGGGTCTACCAGCCTGCGCATTCGCTATCCATGGCCGGCAGCGTTTGTGGCGCCTTGCTCTTTATGGTCCGTACAACCCGGTTTGGATGGCGATACCGGAAGTTGCGTAGTTGCTTGAAAGACATTCCATTGATGTAAGCACTCGCCATTTGAACAGCCTCTATAGGTCATGACTTTCACTTGAAAAAACGGCTATTACTTCGCCTCATCAGAGTGCCACGATGTAGCAGCAGCGATGCCAGCATCAGCAGAACGCCTAATAGCAATACTAACGGACCTCTCGTTGCAGTTTGTGGTAATTGGCCGAACACAGATTGAGCCTGCCATCCATGTGGTAAATTCACCGGCATCATGCCACCTCGCAACGACTCATCCCGGGGCCGTTTTGGCTCCTTTTCCACTGCAATCAGGCTTGTATAGCGAGAAACCAGTTGATGTCTCAGTGCCAGATCAAGTACCGCCTTTCGCCTCGTCTGACCGCCCTCTTCATCTACCGGTGTTGCCATCAGTGCCGCGATACGTTGTCGAGCCCAGAGGGCATGGACGCCCTTCGACTCTCCTTTGGAGGAGATCACCACCTGATGATGCCAAGGATCACCTTCTCTCTCCCCCTCGATAACAAGTGTGCCATCAAGATTTGATCCCCTCATACTGATCATGAAAGGCTCGCCCAGGTAGAGATCGGGTAGACGTTGTGGCTCGATATCAATATCCCCTACACCTTGCCAATCGAGGCTGATATCACTCATAGCAGGATGTTCAAGTTTTTCGAACAGGGCTTGCATACGGCTCGCCACTTCACCCAAATCACCTATATAAGTAAAGCTGCCTCGTCCAAAACTTGCGGCGCGCTGCATAAAATAACTGTTTGGAGCCGAACCGATACCGACAGTAAAAAGCCGGCTATCACCCAATTGTTGGCGTATCAGGGAAAACAGCGCCTCTTCATTTCCGACACTACCATCTGTCAGAAATACAATCTGGCGCAGACGACTTGCCTCACCATGATTAGTAAATGCCCTCTCCATGGCGGGTAACATTTCAGTGCCTCCCTCGGCCTGCAATCGATCAATGAACTGAATCGCTCGATTTAAATTGCCACTGTCTGCCAATCCGGGAACAGAGAATAGCGCTCGAGAATGATTATTAAAGCCAATCAGATTAAAGCGATCGGTCGGTTTTAAACGTTTTACCGACAGTTTCAAGGCTGCCTTCGCCTGATCAATTGATGGGCCATGCATGGAGCCGGAGTGATCGATCACGAAGATCACATCACGTGGCAGGTCCACATCGAGCTGTTCCTGGTCCGGTGGCAACAGCATCAACAGCGCATAATCCTGATCTTGCCAATGATCGGTAAATAGGGCAGCTCTCGGCTCAGCACCTGGTTGTGGACGCCAGCTCAACAGAAAATCCCTGTCCGATGAAACTTCTCCCTCGGCTAATCGCAGATGAATGACACCTTTCTCATCCTGGCGTTCGAGCATTTGATGGTAGTGGCTGACAATCTCCCCCAGAGGGACACCTGCATCGAGTTTGACACGTAACGATAGCGGATTGATCTCACCATCACGGGGATCGACAACCGGTGGAGTAATCTGACTGGCATCCGGCACCTGATCAGTATCAGTCGACCATCCTGTACGGGTGAAACCTGACGTCACCTTGACAGGCAGAGGTGTCCCCGGTATGTAGCGTGGTCCGATCACCAGAGGTAGACGAAGCTCAAAGCGTGTATCCACATAGCGGATGCGTTGCTGATATTCGATAGCCACCCGAATGCGCTCTCCTGGTGCTATATTCGTTAGTGCAACGGTAAAGATGTTAGGCCGCTGCTGGCTCAGTAGACTGGCCCGCTTACCGGTTTCTCTCGCCTTTTGATAGACCTGCTGTGCCTTTACCTTCTCCTCAATATGTCCCTCGATGATACGATCACCAATCTGTATATTTAACCGTTCCACAGCAGTCTTGTCAGGTAATGGAAATTGATAAGTTCCCTCCATCCATACCCGGCCCGGATTGGTAAAGAGGTGTTCAACACGCACCAAAGCGAGCATACCTGTGACATCTATCTGGACATCGGTCTTGAGCAGAGGGGCCTGTTGCAGCAGTTGACCGTCCAATGATCGAAGTTGCAGCTGAACCCCACTCTGTTCGCGGGATTCGGCCTGTGCGCTACCCCAACCAAAGACCAGCAGGATGGCTACCCGAGATGCCGGTCAGAATGGCAGCAAACAGGGTCATCAGCATGTCTCTTACAAAAACCCCGTCCTTGAAATTAACAACCGATCCCGGCTCATTGATCGGGTTAGTCTCTACGCTTTGTTGCACTGTACACCCCCTTACTCGCTAGCTGTTTACGAACTGGCGACGTCAATCCAGAAGGAACCCATCGATAGCTATTGCGTGGAAGCTTTTCAGGAGAGCTGTAGAAAAACTCTTCGCTCAGTGGTTGTCGGTAAAACCTCATGAACCATCCCCTTTTGACAGAGTAAGCTGAACCATGCGGTCGAATGCCAATCCCTCAAGGTCATGCACGGGATATCGGGCTTCTGCTTTACCGATATAACGGGTTACTATCCGCTCACTGGACAAGCCGGCAGCCATCAACAGATCGGCAACTGCTTCTGCACGCTGCTTGCTCAGTATTTGGTTGTGAAGCTCACTCCCCCGTATGTCTGCGCCTGCTTCGATCCGCAACTCCAGCTCAGGAAAGGCCTGCAGAATGGTCACCAGGGCGTTCAACTGCGAAACGACGACAGGTTCAATCTCAGCACTATTACTGCGAAATCCAAGACAAAATGAGTAGCCCTGTTGTAAAGCATCTACCCTGGCTTGCTGGAATACACGTTGCTGTCTAAACACAGACAGGTGCTCAGCGGCGACTTGCTGTTCTCTGGCTCTATCTGTCTGAATAACATCCAGATCAGTGTTCAACTCCTTGAGCTGCTGTTTTCTTGCTTCAAGTTCACCCACCATCGCACCGCTGGTAAATCCCAGCACCGCACCTGGCGGCCCCCCGACTAGCCCACCGACCAGAAGACCAACCATCGATCCCTGCAGTAAAGCCTTTTCCACCTCATCCACCGGTTCTCCAGCCAAAAGGGGCTGCTGCTGCAAGATACAGATAACAGTCAGTACAATTGAGTGTTTTTTCATTTTTTACCTCTCCTGGAGATTGATCCAGCGTGCTTTCCTTGGCGGGAAGCGGCTCATCCTGTCCTGCGCCGGGTTGGGGTGTAACCGACAACAATTACAGCCCATACTTTTGGCATTATTGGTGCGTAATGGTGGCACGGTAGTGACAAAATGCGGCAACAATCTGACAACCCTGCCGAAATAACGAAAACCTCCACATGAATTTACAAATTGATGACTTGGTTATGGGCTAAAGTTAATATCAGTGGGTGCCGCCAAGTAG
>JAHXHU010000126.1 GCA_025656375.1 Candidatus Thiodiazotropha sp. (ex Ustalcina ferruginea)
TTGTTGATCAATGACTTGTCGCGATTTCATTGTATCAAAACAAGGGGGTTTTCAGGCCTTTCTCGTTAAGTATTTATGGGACAGCAGTGTTCGAGGATGAAAAGAAAACCAAAAAGCAACTATCTGATAATATTGGTAAAATAGATGCAAATAGCGCCTACGAACCCGTTTCGCAATTGCAGCATGATTCAAAGATCGTCAATGAAGCTCAGAGTTCAGGTTTAACCCTCAATGCAATGACCATGGCCACACCTTCGACCAGCAGTGAGCCTCCAACGGTCCACCTCTTTCCTGAACAGGACCAGGTGCAGTCGAAAAGACAATCGACAAACAACGCCAAGATCCCACCATTTCGGATCGAACCGGAACCCTTTCTTTTCAAAAACGGTTTACATCTATCCTCCTTTGCCATTGCCAGTATCATCCTCGTCTTAATCCTATCGATTGCAGGCATCTATCTCTTCCTGGTAATGGATGACGACCCATCTACCGAACTGTCTGCAGCCAATCAAGCAGCCAGTACCAATCAGCCACAACCCATCTTGGCAATACAGACCGGGTTAGAGCCAGGAGAAAAGGAGCGTTCAAACCTGGCTGAGATTCCTGTCAAAACAGATGTAGCTATTCAGACAAAGAATCAGCCTCATGCTCAGAAGTCTGGAACTAGGGAAACAACTGTTTCAGATGAGATAAGACTGGAAAAGGAGTTGGCATTACGCCGGATGGCTGAAGAGGAGTTCAGTATCAAGGCACAGGAACACTATTCCACGGCCTCTCCCTGCTGAAAAATGCTTGCATGCAGAGGCCAACCTGACTCATCAATAACAAACACTGTCCACTTCCCAGACGTGCCTGGATTCAAACTCTTGACTGAATAGGCCCGCCAGCGGGGTCCACCTACTTCGATATCGACTTCGCTGACAATCTCTCCTTCGAATTCCCATCGGTGGGTAACTGTACGTCCCTGGAGATTTCTCAGGTCAGTGAAAAATATAATCCTTGTTGCCTGGTCGTGCAATTTAAGGACTTGATCAATAGGTTCTTTATTCACAATGTCATTCGTAAACAGAGCCCGAGCCACATAGGCATCAGGAACGGGGGACTCCTCCACCTCCTCAGCATTGAGATCTACCCAATATAACAGGGCGGTGAAAACGAAAAAAATCCTGAAATTCACCTGATGTTTTTCTAAATAGCCGGTCATTTACTTCCCTACAAACCGTTCAAAAAATTATTATAAACCGATAAGATCATATACACAGACTAAATACAGTGCTTTAGTCTAACCAAATTCCCATTCAAATAATCTGTAATCCTCTGAGAATTTTTATCGTTTCAGTACACGCATCCACTGCCAGAAATTGAGTAACCCAGCTAGCGAGGCAGAGAGGTAGGTGAAAGCAGCAGCACGCAATATTTTTTCTGCGCCTTTGTATTGATCAGGCGTTAAATAGCCCGATTTGAGTAGTGGAAGAGCCTTCTTAAAACTGGCATCCAGCTCTACTGGGAGGGTTGCCAATTGCAATAGTATATTTGAGCCCATGACAAGAAAGGCGGCCAAGGCACTCACCACTCCTGCAGAGGGCGCACGCGTGACGACTGAGAGTATCGGCGCTGCAAACAGTAAAAAAGAGCCCATTCGCTGTGCACCGACAGCTAGCGATCCAAGTCGGGAGCGCCAGCGAAACAGTGGCTCATCTGCTGCATCCTGTAACGCATGCCCTACCTCGTGGGCAGCCGTTGTAATCGCAGTCAGCGTTTTACCCTCCAGTTTATCCTTTGATAACCGAACAGTTTTTGTTTGAGGATCATAATGATCCCCACTATCAGTTGCCTCCACCTGAACTTGTTGTAATGAGAGATGATCAAGCAGATGTCTGGCGAGTTCACCACCGTTACCAGGAAAATTCTCTTCCGGGTGGCGATTGTATTTGGTCATGATCCCTTGAACCCAGAACTGTGGCCCCAAAATCAGTAACAAAAGCATCACCAGCGGCAATAGATAGGCCATCGCCGGTTACCTGGCAAAATTAGTCGTAGAGGCCGCAGCTGCCTCCCGGACAACAGCCACCGGTAGCACACGCAGGTTCAGGATCTGCTCGGCTTGCACTGCTTATGACGGCCGCACTGGAGATCAGATTTCGCACCGGTTCATCTTTTGAGGTATCACCGAGAGGTCTGTTTAACTTTTCACACAGCACCCCCCAATTATTGATCGTTTCGCTCATAGGATGAAAAACTTCATATTTCTCGCCATTTGCGTCACAGATGTAGTCATAGGTCGGCATATAATCAACTCCAGTTACAATTGAGATCCATGACCATTTTACCGAATCAGGTGGATGAATAAAGAGAATCATCAAGGCACTGAAAGTTTAAGTCTCATCTACCTGTCTGATAGGTATCTAATATCAAGCCAAAAAAAGCCGCTGCATCGAGCAGCGGCCTTCTCGGTTTTTACCATTTTTTTGCTAATTTGGCAGTAGATCAGTAACTGCCTAGCTAGGACCTGTCAGTAGGTAACCCCGCGGGGCAACTGTTTGGCTTCTGCTACCCATTTCTCGACTGCAGAGAGGCTGGGGGTTGCACGTACCTGATTTTTTGCTTCATTGACCTCGACCATTTTCTTGTGCAGATTTTCCGCTTTACGCTGAGCCAATTCTGGAACAGTATCGACACCTGCCGCTTCTAAGAGATCGGAATACTGCTCTCCTATACCTTTAATACGGAATAGATCAGCCATATTGATCCATCTTAAAATCAGTTTGCCGCTGATGGCAGTTGCATCTTCTATCTCCTTGCGGCCCTTTTTAGTACTTCCCTTTTCCAACAGCTTTTCCAGGTTATTGATATCAGCTGACTGTAATTTTGCAGCATAAGTTGCACCTATACCTTCGATATCGACTAGCTTTGTCATTATTGTCTCTCTATGGTTGGTTTTGGGTTGGTTTGTCAGAATCTAATGTAGTGTCCTACACTAGTGCTTGCATAATCCTCTCGATAGTCAAGATTTTAAAAAAAATGTAAATTCTGCATCCCTACTCATGTGCCAGCAGATGATATTTGCTCAATCAACCCGTGCTATCAACTATCTGACTCACCAGATTGCCTCGTCTTCGGTCCATTCTTCTTCGTTCTCCCGGAAACAATCCCACTTCACCCAACAGTTGGCTGCGGCGATCGCGTCCTGTAAAGCGTCTGACGTAAGGATGGGCCTGTAAGCGCTTCCCTTCAATAGTGGTTGCATTCAATCGACCGATGACTGAATGGACAAGACTTGAGGGTTTTATATAGACCAGTCCATGATATTCCCAGTTTCTGGATCGGGTATACATGATCTTCAGAATTTTACTACGTGCTATTCTAGTGTAGTGTCCTAAACATATTATCCATTTTGCAATACAACCTTGGCTCGCCCCACTTTTTCCAGTATCTGATCAACGCTTTTAGTC
>JAHXHU010000273.1 GCA_025656375.1 Candidatus Thiodiazotropha sp. (ex Ustalcina ferruginea)
ACGGCAGGGGCATGAATAGGCTGTCAAAGATCGAGTGTCTTTTATGCCTGGGACGCATAAATGACATCACGAGATCGAAGACTCACTTGATCCGCTTCGATGACCGTATCCGACTCAAGGGTGGCACAGCAAGCCAATACCTTGCCTTCATCTCTCTCCATATCCATCAGTGCAAAACTGGAGGCATCGCCCACATCCACATCGCCCTCAAGTACCTCGACCTTGCAGGTACCACAGAGACCATGGCAGCAGGCGTGAGGCATCCAGATACCGGCACGCAGACAGGCATCAAGCATATTCTGACCCTCTTCGACCTCAACCTCATCGCCGGTTGGCTCAATGGTGAGTTGGTAGGACATAGTAGCGCTCCAGAATATCGATAAACTGAAGAATAGCGATAATTTATCGATTTTCAAGTTATTTATCGATATTTTTTGTAATTATCTTTTTAACGCCTAAAATATTGATAAAAGTCACTGTCGCGGTCATCGAAAACAGCTACGTTGATCCACGAAGTGCACTAACGGAACTACAGAAATGGCAAAAACCACCACACCACCCGATCAGAATGGCACCAAAACCCTCTCTGACCAGGCTTATCAGCGATTGCGCTCAGACATCATTCATGGCGTCTTGCAACCCGACGAGAAATTACGTGTCGAGCATTTACGCCAGGAATATGGTGTTGGGGCGAGTCCGTTGCGGGAAGCGTTAAGTCGCCTCACAGCTGACGGCTTTGTTACCGCTGAAGGGCAGAGAGGGTTCCTGGTAGCACCGATGTCAGAGGAGGATCTGGCGGATATCACCCGTTTACGCATTTTGCTGGAGAAACAGGCCCTTTGTCAGAGTATCGAGTCAGGCGATGATGCCTGGGAGTCACAGATCGTTGCTGCCTTTTATCAACTGGAAAAGGTCGAAGAATCGACAGACCGAGATCCTGTGGAATGGGAGGTACGCAATCATGATTTTCACGAAGCGCTCATAGCAGGTTGCACGTCAAAATGGTTACGCCGGTTTTATAGCATCCTCTACGATCAGCACAAACGCTATCGAAATATTGCCCTTAGCACCGAGATTCCCCGTGACCTGCACCAAGAGCATGAAGAGCTGCGGAACGCTGCCCTTGAAAGGGATCAGAAACGTGCAGGTGATGCGATAGAACACCACATTTTAAGAACGGCTGAAATCACTCAGCGGGTCTTGAGGGAGGAGTCTTTACAGAAAAAAGAGCGTGCCTGACTCAATGGGTCTGGTCAGGTTCTGATCATTCCATTTTTTGACTGAGAAAGCGTCCGAGTCTCATGTCTGTATCCTGGGTATGGCTGGCTATCCAGGTTTGTAGGAAATCCAGCATCTCTTCCACCTGCTGTACATCGCCCTGTTTCATCTCCTTTCTTGCAGCGACCACTTTGGCTGAAAACTTGCGATGCTCCTGTTTGTGTGTCTCCGCATCTTTTGGATGCTCTACATCATAGTGATATTCCTGCATCAGGGATTCTTCAGTCTCGAAATGGTAGATGGCGTAGCTGAGGAGCTCCTTGGTAATCCTTTGTATCGTCATGGGTGTGCTGGATTCTGACAGGCTGACATAAGCCTCACTCACCATATTTAATAGATTCTTATGCTGCATATCAATCACTTCAATTCCGATAGCAAAATCATCGCTCCATAGTATCGGCTTTTTGATCTTTTTAGGCTCGGTCATGAGCAGCCTCCTAGGTTTTTTAAATTGTTATTACCATGTTATTGAATGATCCATAGCTTGAGTCCAACCACTAAGCGTCAGTGAATCCATGGGGCGAGCGAAATAATAACCTTGCATACACTCGCAACCCATTGACAGCAGCGCATCCATTTGTGATTTGGTTTCAACCCCCTCGGCTACTGCCGTGATACCGAAAGCATTGGCTACACCCACAATAGCTTTTGCAAGGGCATGCTTACCATTGTCATGCCGTATATGTTGTATGATGGAAGAGTCAATACTAACCCTCTTCACTAATACCTTTTGCAGATTAGTTATAGAGGTAAATTTTCCATCACAATCATCCAATGCACAGACCACGCCCAATTCCATACACTGCTTGACAAATCTGGACAGTTCTTCGGAATCGCCCTGAGTCGACGATTCGGAAATCTCCAATACCAATGGATAGGCTGGATCATATCCATGCTCCGCTAACTTCGAATGAAGCATTCCCGGAAATGCTGGATCTGTGATCTCCCTGGAGAAGAGATTGATACTGATGGACAGGGATATCCCCTCTTTATTCCAGCATCGCATCTGCATCAGGGCTTCATGAATGACCCATTCACTGATTGCAAACACCAGGCTGTCACTTTGGATCAATGGTAAAAACTCTGCCGGTTCCAGCAATCCCAATATGGGATGATTCCAGCGAATAAGGCCCTCCACTCCCGTCACTGTTCTCTTTCGACAGTTAACTATCGGTTGATAGTAGATATCGAGTTGTCCTCGTTCCAATGCCAATCCAATCTCCTTTTCAGTCTGTTGTTGAGCATGAAGACGGCTCTCGTAATCCTGACTGTAGAATTTAAAATTATTCTTTCCTGACCGCTTCGCTAAGTACATGGCCTGGTCTGCATGTCGAATCAGTGTTTTAGGGTCTGAATTGTCATGTGGGTAAAAGGTCACTCCCAGACTGGCTGTAACAGCAGATGCTGTTGAACCTGCAATCTCATACGGTGCTGCCGTTTCATGTAATATGCGTTTTAGAATCAACAGACTTTCAAACTGATCGGTAAGGTCAGCCAGCAGAATAAGAAACTCATCACCACCCAAGCGGGCCACCGTATCTCCATCCCTTGAGCTGATACTCAATCGTCTGGCAGTCTCCTTGAGCACGGCATCGCCAGCATCATGTCCATATTTATCATTGATCTCCTTGAATCCATCAAGATCAAGATAGCCGACTGCCAATAGATTTCCAGTCCGCTTTACGTGGGCCATCAGCTGTTTTAACCGGTCCGCCGCCAGCAGTCGGTTCGGCAATTGTGTTAAAGCATCATAGTGGGCCTGTTGCTGCAGCTGTTCTTCATGGGTCTGCTGCACCGTGACATCCGTTGCGGAGGAGACGACACCAGTGACATGCTGTTTTGTGATATCAAACAGTGGTTGAATATTAAATTTAACCCATCTTTTATCGCCCTGCTGATTGCTGATCTGCAGCACCCGGCTCTGCGCTGGTCCACCTTCTTCAAGGAGCTGTTTCAAGGAAAGTTTGTCGGTTTCCGTTGGTATTTTATCAGACATTAAGCTGGCTAGACTCTGTCCCTTGGAGTCTGCTTCACCTCTACGATCATCCAGTTGCCCGAAGAGTGTATTAAATCCATGGTTTATCACTGCTGTCCCATAAATATTCATGAGAATAGCAGCCTGGATTGAAGTGGTGAAATATCGGGATCTGGTGGATCCCCG
>JAHXHU010000349.1 GCA_025656375.1 Candidatus Thiodiazotropha sp. (ex Ustalcina ferruginea)
TCGCATATCATTACCTTACGTCAGATATTAGTGGTCAACTGCGGAATCTAGGATAATAACTAAAACATGCCAGAGCACAGTTTAAAGTATTTCCGTAAAAGGACAAAAAAGGGCGCCGAAGCGCCCTTAAAGGGAGGGTCATTCAGAAAATACTACAAACCAGAACCTCGGCTACCGGTAAATTCAGGGTAGGCTTCCAAGGCACACTCACCCAGGTCAACGCCTTCGTACTCTTCCTCAGCGCTGACCCGGATACCCATCACAGCTTTCAGCACCAGCCAGACCAAAAAACTGGCCATAAAGGTCCAGGCAAAGATAACCCCGAGACCCAACAGCTGAGCACCGAAATTGGCTTCTGTGTTGGAGAAGGGTACAGCGATGAGGCCCCACATACCCACCACTCCATGTACGGAAATAGCACCCACTGGATCGTCGATTTTCAGCTTATCCATGGTAATGATTGAAAACACCACCAGGATACCGCCGATTGCGCCAACCAACGTCGCCCATAGGGGAGTTGGCGCAAGTGGCTCTGCCGTAATAGCAACCAGGCCAGCCAGGGCGCCATTAAGCGTCATTGTCAGATCAGCCTTGCCAAACAGGGCACGGGCAGTCAGCAATGCGGCAACAACACCACCGGCAGCAGCATTGGTATTAACAAATACAGCAGCGACTGCATTCGCCTCTTCAATATTAGACAGCACAAGTTCTGATCCACCATTGAATCCAAACCATCCCAACCAGAGGATAAACATACCCAAGGTAGCAAGCGGCATGTTGGCGCCAGGTATGGCATTGACACGTCCGTCAGCCGTATATTTGCCTTTTCTCGCGCCTAACAGAATGACACCGGCAAGTGCTGCGGAGGTGCCACAAAGATGCACCACACCGGAACCGGCAAAGTCATTGAAACCAGCCGCATCCAGAAAACCACCACCCCATTTCCAATAACCCTGCAGGGGATAGATGACACCGGTCATCACCACAGCAAATACCAAAAAGGCCCATAGCTTCATACGTTCTGCCACTGCGCCTGAGACAATTGACATGGCAGTTGCGACAAATACCACCTGAAAGAAGAAGTCGGACATCCCTGAATAGTAGACTTCCCCCTTGCTGGCCAGTACATCCTCGACAGAGTTGTCACCCCCAAACATGAAGCTCAGGTCCAGCGCAGGTATATAACCATTGCCATCACCTGCATACATGATGTTGTAACCCATCAGCATGTACATGATACAGGCGATGGCAAACAAGGCGACGTTTTTGGTAAGGATTTCGGCGGTATTCTTTGCTCGGACCAGGCCGGCCTCAAGCATGGCGAAACCGGCCGCCATCCACATCACGAGCGCGCCGGATACCAGAAAGTAGAAGGTATCCAGTGCGTAGCTAAGTTGTGTTATCGCTTCCACGACACTCTCCAATAAAATGTTGCTAGTGAGTTACAGCGCTTCGGGACCGGTTTCGCCGGTACGCACACGAACGACCTGTTCAACGGTTGTGACAAAAATTTTGCCGTCGCCGATCTTGCCCGTCTTGGCTGCATTGGAGATCGCTTCCACCACCTGATCGGCGATATCTTCGTCTACTTCAATCTCGACTTTGATTTTGGGCAGAAAATCGACCACGTACTCCGCACCACGGTAGAGTTCAGTGTGACCCTTTTGACGTCCAAAACCCTTGACTTCAGTGACGGTGATACCCGCCACACCCACTTCTGACAAAGCTTCACGGACATCATCAAGCTTGAAGGGCTTAATGATTGCTGAAACCATTTTCATATGATGACTCCTTGACCAACCCACCAGGCTGGTGGGGTGTGTATCAACTGGGTTAAATCAAGCCAACCTGGCTCAGAAACTTTTATTCCAGGAGATGAAGAAGCGCATATCCGCATCCTCGCCAGCTGCATCTGTGCCATCCAGATCAGTATCTGAGAGACTCAGTGTCACATCGCCGAAATCCCCAGTGGCTTTAGTCAGGTCGAATTGATAGTGCGTATAATCTTCTGCGTCATCTTCGCCATCCCCATCGGGCTCGGCAAAACCAACAGTAAGGCCAATCGAAAAATCTTGCGGAAGATCGAAGCTTGCACCGAGGTAGTAGTAGAGATCCTCTTCAACGGCCTCTACCGCGTCTTCTGCGGATATGGCGTACGAAAGACCGGCAGTAAGGAACTGCCAACTGCCATTCACATAGAGCTCAGCAAAGTTGGAATCGGCATCACTTGAATAGACGTAGTAGATCAAGCCAGCGTCATAGCCAAAATCACCGACCTCGCCGGCATAGCCGCCATATAGATCCAGCTCAAAGTCATCCCATGCCTCAGCAAGCCAGGTACCTGCATAGAGCCCTGACTCATCAGTCCAGTCAAACCCCCCTGAAAATGAGGTGCTGTTGCCTGACTGGGTCAGGCCGCGCCAGATATAGTTGCTGGTGACACCGATGTTGGTACTGACTTCCGCTACGACGACGGACGATAGCCCGAGCATTGCGACACCACAGGCCAGAGCAATAGGGTTCATCTTCATGGTTTTACTTCCTCTCAATAAAAAATGACTGTTAAATATTTGTTTCTGCCCACACACAAATGAGCCGAAGGTACTGGTGCTTATTCAGACTTCGTGCCAATTTATATAACCTTCAGATTAATAAAGATTTACACCCATTCTATTGGAATCACTAGCGGCTTCCCTGATACTCCCGTGCATGGTTTGCGAACAAAACATGGGGGTACGCACCAGTTGAGTGCACAGCTTTGGTGCAAAGGTGCATAGACTGCATTATCTTGGAGAGTGATGGTTTACCGGAGTATCGAATTATCGTTGATTTAAAACACATTTAACCCAAAGCACACTGAAAAACGCCTTGTATACAAAGCTAACAGACTGATATCTTTAATTTATTTGAGTACTATGCGATTCATAGCAATTTTTACGAAAAATGATGCTGGTGTTACTGGGAGCGACAGAATTAATCTCCCGAAAGGCTCCAACTCTGGACAACGGGTTCCCCACTGGCTATTGTCTGCCGCATGATAGATCCCAAACTGATAGATGAACTGGCTTCGCGACTCTCATCAAGTCTCCCCAATGGCATCCAGGCGCTACAGGCCGATGTCATGAAAAATATGCGCACCAGTCTGGAGTCCGGTCTGGCTAAGCTCGATTTGGTCACCCGTGAGGAGTTCGAGGTACAGAGCGCGGTACTAGCCCGAACACGAGAAAAACTAAGTCGCCTTGAGGCGCAAGTTAAGGCGCTGGAGGAACACAACAACCAGCCAGCATCATTGTGATGTTTACCGCTGACATGGTGCATCGTTAACGGACCATATAATGGATTCCATGAAATGTTTATATTCACTATATCCTGACAAACACCAGTATCTCCTAGTTTCGATTCAGTAGACGTCTCCTAAC
>JAHXHU010000378.1 GCA_025656375.1 Candidatus Thiodiazotropha sp. (ex Ustalcina ferruginea)
CGTCCGGGGCCATAACAGGTTGTCGAAGATCGAGTCGATTTCGGGGACTTGGAAGTCCCGAAATCTATCATGAGATCAAAGACTCTCTTGAAGCTGCTGGACGAAATGGTTCTTGAAAATGGCGTTGTAAAAAACTGATTTAGAGCGTTCATTTACAATGAAATTAGATGACGATTTAAGTCATTCTGACTACTGAACGCATTCACTCCATATTGTATTAAGTGTTTGAATCGTTATGTGCTTGATAGGCTATATGATGATAAGTAGAGCAACATACGGAACGGCATTGAAGACAAGAAGAAAGACTTTGAACAGTCCAAGGAACGAATAAATGATCACATTATATGTCTCTCTGGGAATGGGATACCAATTATTTTGGAGTCGGCAGACCAAATCCGGTGTGAACATTGTGAATACTGTCCAAAGAAATAATAGGCCGCCATTTATTACAGTACACCACATAAAAAACTTTGTAAGTAACTGAATATCCATTCTATTGATCCTCTCTTTTTACCGATCATGTAATAATTCGCTGGTAGTAGAATATTTTTTCGTAATAGATTGCAGAAGTGACGTCCCGCTTATTCTATGTACCGTGTGCGGTATCAAATGCTATTCTCTATCACACTGGCCGATCCTACATCCACAAAATCCCAAAGGGATATTTTTGACATATGTCATACCTTGCAGTTATATCGCTCTGTGAAATGACAGTCCAGATATCAATCGAATCATCACACTAGTTAACAGATAGTCAGTGGTCAGCAGTGCGACTGGACGTTGCTTTTTTCCTATACTGATTTTCAAGGCTGTAAAACGCTAGTCTATTCGTGCATTATTATTCAGAGGCTACTACTTGAATCAGGTACAAAACAAGCGGCTGGCATGGCGAAGCAGTTTCTTTCTGCTGTTTATTCTTGCACCCCCCCTGAATATCTTCCGCTTCGATCTAAACCTAAATCACTTCATTCTATTTGGCTTTCCCTGGACACTGGGTATGGAAGCCTTTCAGCAAGGCACCATCGGGGCGATGGAGGTGGGCCTGAATATGTTGTTTCGCTTCTTTCTTCCCCTTGCATTGGTACTGACCGGTGGCATCTATATCACTTGGAAATGGGGACGGCTCTACTGTGGTTGGCTCTGTCCACATTTCTCTGTAGTAGAGATGATTAATGCCCTGATGCGCCGTGCATCCGGAAAGGTGACGATGTGGGACAAAGATCGGTTACCCGAAAACCAGCTGGATGGCACCCACATTGAACCGGACAGGAAATGGTGGTTTGTCACCCTGGCTGCGGTGCTCTTCTTCTCATTTCTCTGGGCAGTGGCGTTGTTGACCTATCTTCTGCCACCCAAAGAGATTTATGGGAATCTTTTGAATTGGCGCCTGACCAGAAATCAGACCATCTTTATCGGTGTGGCAACCATGCTATTAACGATTGAATTCACCTTTGCCCTCCACCTATTCTGTCGTTTCGGTTGTGCACTGGGTCTTTTCCAGAGTCTGGTCTGGATGGGGAATAAAAAGGCAATGGTGGTTGCCTATGACCGTAAGCAAAGGCTTGTATCACCTGTGACAATTCATGTGAACACGCTTGTCCCATGCGTTTGAAGCCACGCAGTATTAAACGTCGGATGTTTACCTGTACTCAATGTATGCAATGTATTGAAGCTTGTGAGGATGTTCAGCACGAGACGACCGGCATGCCGTTGCTTAAAATGCTTGAGGATCATTGTGCTCTTGATGTTTCTGACCGTGATTTCGGTTATAAACCGGATGTGCCAAGCGGCTGTTTTTCGCTTGAAAGTCAGGGCAAGAAAAAGTGTTGTCATTGAACCTGGAATCCTCAGTTGAACACCGTGAAGGGTGAGCTTGTGGCGTGCATGGCAAGGGTCGCTCCCGCACATCCTGTGCCCGCGACACTCGTGCATCCCTGCACGGCGCACAATGACGCGGAATAGTTGTTCTGTTGCAAGGAGTTGTAACGCAGTTATGCGCTGCCACAAGTGTGTCATTTGCGCTGTAGCGATACTCACATAAAAAAAGTGAATGTTCTTTGCTACGAAAAAAGTTAGTGTTTTCTATGTGTTTTGTACTATGCATAGCGGTCAACTGAGGATTCTAGGTTGAATATGACCGAGGTACATTATAGGGCTTTGTTAACAGGCCCTGGCATCATCTGCTAAGTGTATTTGTACATCTCTCCGACGCTGCCCACAATCTTGGGGTCAGGCGGAACAGCAATTCTCTTGTTTTTGCCTTCGTATGGAATGCTGTTTAGTACATAGCGCATGCAATTCAGACGGGCACGTTTTTTGCCGTCAGAGTAGATGATAGTCCACGGCGCCCAGGGTACGTCTGTCTTTTCGAACATGATGTTCTTGGCTTCGGTGAAATCATCCCATCGCTTTAGACCATCCTGGTCGACAGGGCTCAATTTCCACTGTTTAAGCCGGTCGGTTTCGCGGGATTTAAAACGGCGGAATTGCTCTTCCCTACTGACAGAAAACCAAAATTTAAATAGACGTATACCGTCTTCAACAAGCATATGCTCAAATATCGGTGCCTGCTTCAGGAAGAGCTTATGCTGTTCTGGTGTACAAAAGTTCATGACGGGTTCAACCACGCCACGGTTGTACCAGGAACGATCGTAAAGCGTGATCTCGCCCTTGGTTGGAAGTGTGTTGATATAGCGTTGAAAGTACCACTGACCCTGTTCCTTCACACTGGGAATGGTTAAGGCGATGACGTGTGCCTGTCTTGGATTCATGTGTTCCATGAATCGCTTGATGGTACCTCCTTTTCCTCCGGCATCCCGGCCTTCAAAGATCATGATTATTCGTTCGCCGGTATCCCTTACCCATTTCTGCAACTTCAGCAACTCGACTTGCAGTTCTGCCTTCTCATTCTCATATTCATCGCGGCCAAGCTTTTTTTCATAGGGATATTGTGGGCCGATAAGGTGTTTACGTTTTGAAGTATTGACCTTTTCAACAATATGTTTGGGGACACCTTTGTCTAAATTGGAAGGTTTAAATCGGTTGGTCGCCAAGAGTTCCCCCTTTTTGGGTTATGAGATATTCGTGTTGTTTCAACAAAGTTCAACTATGTGCAATTCAAGTTTCCAGTGTCCCTATCCGGTCATTGATTACCTGACCAGTCAGTGTATTGAGTGAAAGGGCTATACCAGTACCAGCTCGATCCCATCCTTCAGCACCTGATCGATAAAGCGTTGTTGCCACTGTTCACCTTGCAGATGTTGAATGGCTTCAAGCACAATATATTCAGGCACTGCTGTCCCATAAATACTTAACGAGAAAGGCCTGACCCCCCCCTTGTTTTGATACAATGAAATCGCGACAAGTCATTGATCAACAAA
>JAHXHU010000106.1 GCA_025656375.1 Candidatus Thiodiazotropha sp. (ex Ustalcina ferruginea)
GGTCTCCTAAGCCGCTACGCGACAGCGGATACCTGCCCGGGCCCTACGCCTGCCGGGGTCTACCAACCTTCGCTTCGCTCTCCAGGGTTGCTAGCGGATGGGCGAATCAAAATCAGATTCTATCCAGGTGGGGTGATGGGCAATGACAGCAGCGTATTGCGAAAGATCCGTGTCGGCCAGTTACACGGCGGTGCCATTACTGGTGGTGGTCTCAGTGAAATCTACCGGGAAGCACAGATTTACACCCTCCCCTTTCAGTTCCGCAACCTGCAGGAGGTCGATGCGGTACGCCAGGTGATGGACAGTCAGATTATCGATGGACTCAAGGAAAAGGGATTTATCAGTTTTGGTTTGAGTGAAGGTGGCTTTGCCTATCTGCTCTCAAATATACCGGTAAAATCAACCGATAGTATGAAGGGGTTGAAGATCTGGGTGCCTGAAGGTGACATGATTAACGCAAGCATGTTTCAAGAGCTCGGCATTTCACCGATTCCTCTACCATTGACCGATGTACTCACCGGCCTGCAAACCGGTCTTATCAATACGATCGCCAGTGCACCTATTGGCGCCATTGCGCTGCAATGGCATACCCGAGTCAGCTATCTGACCCAAGTGCCATTGGCCTATCTCTATGCCACCCTAGTAGTAAAGGAGAAGGCATTTACTAAGCTCAGCAGCACCGATCAGACTGTGGTCAAACAGACACTCGAAGCAACATTCAACACGATTAACCAGCAAAACCGTGAAGACAATGTGCAGGCCCTTTCAGCCCTGAGACAACAGGGGATAGAGTTTATCAGTCCATCCTCAGACCAGCAGCAAGCATGGGAAAAACACGCTAACGCAACCCTGAAAAAGCTGAATAAAGATGAGGCTTTCAGTGAAAAGATGTTCAACAAGATGCAGGTCCTGATCCAACAGCAGCGAATGACTCATCTAATTAGATTAGATATTTCATTAACTCGATCATACAGTTATAAAAAAACAGATGATCATGGAGATCTATGATTATTAACCTGTCAACCTAATATGTCGCATTCAGCCGATGTGTACCCGCCTTTATTTAAATCAATCTGTTAGAGGCTTCAAGAAGGCGACCTATTCGGGTTAATAGTAGCCTATCATCTACACTTAGATGTCAATCCGTGCGATAGTTGCTTGCGTATGGCCCATTCTCACTTTATTTGCGCTCTGCCAGATCAATGTTGCGCCTATTCCATGGGTTACCCATATACTTCTTCCTGCATAGCTATCAAGCAACTGACCGGGTGTGAAATCAAATATGATGAGTAAGAATCTTTTTAAACCCGATAAGGCTGATGGAGAAAAGGAGACCTTCGATACCCTGTTAAAAAGGAAAAACGTCTCAATAGAGCGCATCCTAAGCCCTCCAGACACTGCCACTGAGATAACTCAACAACCCTATGACGAGTGGGTCTGTGTACTACAGGGGAGCGCTCGATTAGAGATGGCGGATGAACATATCAACTTGCACCGTGGCGACAACGCCCTGATACCCGCCCACACACCACACCGGGTTTTGACTACCAGCCACCAACCACACTGTATTTGGCTTGCGGTGCATATCCTGTAAGTTTCCGTCTTTATGATGTGTTACATGGATCTTCGAACCTGTATAGGCTCTGTGCAACAAATCACCATCAATCAAAGATCTGACGACCACTGAATCCATCCCTAAGTGATACTCGTATAATCCACACAACCATGAACAGATCACTGCAACGCATCAGGCACCTGATCCTACGCTTTGAAGAGGGCTTGATGGCGATCCTTCTGGGTTTCATGATCTTGCTGGCAGCCAGCCAGATTGTGCTACGCAATCTGTTTGACAGTGGCCTGCTATGCAGCCTGCGGATCATGGTACTGTGGATTGCGCTATTGGGTGCAATTGCAGCCACCAGAGAGGATCGACATATCCGCATCGATCTACTCTCCCACACACTCTCAAGAAGTAATCAATCAATACTATCCGCCATTAACAATCTCTTCAGCGCCTTTATCTGCGGTGTCATTACCTGGCATGCGGTACGTTTTGTCTATTTCGAATGGCAGGATGGAACACAACTTTTTGCCAGCCTGCCAGCCTGGATAGGAGAGATCATCATTCCTATCGGCTTTGGCTCTATGACCCTGCGGTTTTTATTCAATATCCCTTTGCAGATACTGCACCGGGAAAACCCATGATAATCGGCTTGGGTTTAATCCTGCTGGCCCTGTGTGGAGCTCCCCTCTTTACTGTTATCGGTGCCGGTGCACTGTGGGGGTTCTATCAGTCCGATATTGATCTTTCGGTGGTCGTCATTGAGTTCTTTCGATTGGCGGAAATGCCTGTGCTGTTGGCAATTCCCCTGTTCACCTTTGCGGGTTATCTACTGAGCGAAAGCAAGGCGCTATTTCGCCTGGTCCGGCTGACAGAGGCCCTGCTCGGTTGGATACCCGGAGGGATGGCCTTTGTGGCGCTCATCGCCTGCGCCCTGTTCACGGCATTCACCGGTGCCTCGGGGGTTACCATTGTGGCACTGGGTGCACTGCTCTATCCCGCCTTACGGGAAGCGGGATATCAACAAAACTTCAGCCTCGGTCTGGTCACCACCTCCGGTAGCCTGGGCCTACTATTTGCCCCTGCGCTACCTCTGATTTTATACGCGGTTGTTGCACAGCAGCTGGGTATCGGTGGCTCCATCACCGTGGATGATATGTTCCTGGCTGGTATTCTGCCCGGTCTATTGATGTTAATGATTCTACTGGCCTGGGGACTCTGGTCGGGTCGCAACCTGCATCTGACCCGGCTTTCATTGGCTGAGGCAAAAGCGGCCGTACGGGATGCTGCCTGGGAAATTCCCCTGCCAATTGTCCTGCTGGGTGGTATCTATAGCGGTTACTTCGCACTCTCCGAAGCAGCTGCTGTCACTGCCGTTTATGTGTTGATTGCCGAGGTCTTCATTCACAGAGAGATACCTATCAGACAGCTACCCAAAATAATGCGTGAAGCGATGTTACTGGTAGGGGGTATCCTGATCATACTCGGCCTGTCGTTGGCCTCCACCAACTACCTGATTGATGCAGACGTCCCAACCCAACTTTTCGACTGGTTACATGAACGGGTCGATGATCCACTCACCTTTCTGATCCTACTGAATATCTTTCTGTTAGTACTCGGCACCATGCTTGATATCTTCTCCGCATTGGTTTTAATGGTGCCGCTGCTGCTTCCTGTGGCTATTCAGTATGAAATCGATCCGGTCCACCTGGGTATCATCTTTCTCGCCAATATGCAGATCGGTTATTTCACACCTCCTGTCGGGATGAACCTGTTCATCGCGAGCTACCGGTTCAATAAGCCGA
>JAHXHU010000075.1 GCA_025656375.1 Candidatus Thiodiazotropha sp. (ex Ustalcina ferruginea)
AATACTGTCTGTTCTTGTGGAGTGAGATGAATAGCAACTGCTGAATTCATTTTTTCCTTCCTTTGCCATAAACCGGAACACTGGGAATTACAAATGAATATTTTATTCAGGACACTACACTAGATCATCGGATTCCGACATTCCTGAAGGATCGACTAGCCTGATATTCACACCCCTAAGACTTGTATTTAAATCATTACTCACACACTCTAGACCAGCTTATTCAGCACGTATTAATGGTATCTGGTAGATGCAGAGTACAAGTGAAAAAGACCAGGAAATTGGTATCGTGGATATTGCCTGCCTTGATCACAAACGCTTAAGGCCTACCTTGGTCTCCACCATCGGGAGTCACTGTGAAGTCTGGCGAAGTAACAAACGCCAAGAGATCACCTCAGAGGGTGAAGACGAGGTTCTCTATACAGAATTTGTCATAAAGCGGCCTTTCACTGACTATTCAGAGAGTGAAGCCAAATTACTCGCACGTCACTACCGTCAGCTGAAGGATACGCTTGACGAAATCATCCCAGATGCATTGTTTGTCATCACTAAGATCAATGGCAGACCCAGCCTCCTTGTACTGGCGACCGCGATCAATATCTGGTTCAACATCGCAAATCAGCAGAATGAAGAGGAGGCGATGAAGTTGCTATGCGCCAATCCCAAAGCACGCATTCAGCTGGCCCGCTTCGTACGGGCTGCTCAAGCATGGCGTATTTCTGACAATCCCAGAATGATTGATCTGTTTGGTATCGACAACTTGATAATGGATACCAACCGTGAGATCCGTTTTCTTGACAGTTTCTTTGTCTACTTCTTTGAAGACACCTTCCACCTCATCGTTGGAAGCGATGAGGATTTGGAATTGAAGGACAAGGTTGAACTGTCTGTGAAACGCCTGCTCTACTTGGAGCACCTATTAGCAATCGTAAAAGAGCACTGTGAGAATCAACGGTAAGCGTGATCAGAATTTCTCAACCCCGATCACCTAGCAATTACTCATACAAGCTTTCTCGGGAATGTAATTGAAACACGTAATCCACGTTTGTCCTTGCGATTACTCATTTCGATTGTTGCATGGTGAAGATCCACAATACGCTTAACGATAGATAGGCCCAGACCACTCCCCTCAGTATTGGTAGCTTCACCACGTCTGAACCGCTGATAAAACCCCTGTTGTTTCTCATCGGGAATCCCCGGCCCGGTATCTGCCACATCAAGTCGCACCCCAGCTTCTACCTCATCCAGAAATACGGTCACCTCCCCTTTTTCAGGTGTATAGCGGATTGCATTGTCGATCAGATTTCGCAGCAGTATCTGTATACCAGGAGTATATCCAGGTATGATAATGGACCGTTCAATGCCTTCATACGAAAGCTCAATATCCTTCTCCAGAGCCATCGTGCCCAAAGAAGCAAGGACATTGATCGCCTCACCATGAAGGTCCGCTTCCTGAGTATGAGATTGATCAACTGATTGGCTATCCATACGTGCCAGCGTCAACAACTGCTCCAGTAAATGAGTCGCTCGATCAACGCCACGAATCACCCGATCCAGGAAACTACGATGCCCATTGTTTTCGCCAATCAGTGACCTAGCCTGAGCCAGCGTTTTAAGCGCAGCAAGTGGTGTTCTCAATTCATGGGCTGCATCTGCGGTAAATCGACGCTCGTTCTCTAAAGCACTATCCACTCGAAGAAACAGTCGATTCAGTGACTCTACCATCGGTACGACTTCCCGAGGCACTTCTTGAGTTGAGATAGGCACCAGTGAATTTGGATCCCTGCGTTCGACCTTGTTGGCGATTACTTTCAATGGTTTGAGCCCACCACCAACCATTATCCAGATAAGCAGCCCAATCACAGGTAGAAAAACGATAATGGGCCATAAGCTGCTAAAGACGATCTCTGAAACCGTTTCCTCACGGACCGACTTCAACTCCCCAACTTGTACATGAAACTGTCCACTCGGTTCCTTAAGGCCATACATGCGCCAGGATTTACCATCCACAACCTGGTTGTTGTATCCCTCAGTAAAGGTATTGAAAGAGGTGGGTAGATTGGAACGTAAATAGGTCTTTCCATTGACGCCTTTGATCAGAAAAGCGATCTTTACCTCATAGCGGTGGCCTGTTACCTGCTCACGGGGAACCAAGGTCAAATAGTCCTTTTCACTTTCGTCAGCCATATACTCATCAAGGAGTTGCCTGAGAAAAGCGGAGTTATCTATGACATCCTCACCCAACTCATTTACAAGTTTTTGCAGATTGTCCTTTACCGCTGTATCTTCTTCCACCTCGTGAGACATTAGCGTGGCAAGGATGCGGGATTGTTGTGCAAGGGTTGCATCATAAATCTCTTCAACCTCATGATAAGCGGCACGATAGACAAAGAATGCGGCTATCAACCAAAGGATAAAAATGGTCGAAATCAGGCTGAACAGGAGTCGTCTGCGAATCGAAGAGTGTGTGGTCTGTTGCACGGGTACTTCTCAAATATTTGCAATTTTCTGTATGGTATAGCCGACCCCACGAATAGTCCGGATCAGCTCCTTGCCTAGTTTCTTGCGCAAGTGATGTATATAGACTTCTACTGCATTGCTTTCCACACCTTCATCCCAGCCATACAGGGACTCCTCCAGCGACTGACGGGAGAGGATGCGTCCTTGATGGGTCAGGAGATACTCCAGAACTGCAAACTCATTGGCTCCCAGTTTTATCTCTTTTCCCGCTTTCGTCAGACTGCGGGCAGCTGGATCCAGTTCCAGATCAGCATAATTGATAACCGGTGCGGAACGTCCTTCCCGACGTCGGGTAATTGCACGCAAGCGGGCATTCACCTCCAGCAGATCAAAAGGCTTGACGACATAGTCGTCTGCCCCCAGATCAAGACCCTGGATACGATTCTCCACCGTATCCCGGGCAGTGAGTATGAGCACAGGCAGATCCATACCCTCCTTACGTATTTTTTGCAACACATGCAGACCATCCTGCCTGGGCAATCCAAGATCAAGTATCAGAGCATCCAGATTCTCCGTCGACAGGGCTTGTTCAGCGGCTACACCGTCCAACACCCAATCCACGGTATGACCCAATTGTTTTAAACCTAATGTGAGTCCCTCGCCCAAGTGCCGATCATCTTCTGCCAACAAAATACGCATTCTTCCAATTCTCTATGAGTCTTGATTACAGATCATAAAATGCTATCGGGACGATACGCTATACTGACATCCCAAACTCGATTCTCCCTGAACCTGGCAGTATAGACTGCCAGGTTCGGTAATCCCCCCAAAAAATAACGGGGTTCAAAAGTAGAATTTTCCAATTATGATTACGAAAAGGAGAATCTACAATGAAGAAGTCCCGC
>JAHXHU010000034.1 GCA_025656375.1 Candidatus Thiodiazotropha sp. (ex Ustalcina ferruginea)
TGCATAATTGAGTAAAGGTGTCGGTACCATTCCAAGATCGATCACATCCCGCCCACTTGCCTGGAGTCCCTGGATCAGCGCACTCTGCAAGCTATCACTGGATGTGCGGGTATCTCGGGCTACTACAACTGATTGGTAGCCCTTCTCATAGACCTCACTGCCGATACCTTGCCCGAGCTGTGTCACAATCTCTTCCGTTATGGTTTCTCCCACAACACCACGAATATCATAGGCCCGAAAGATCGACGATGGGATATCAATCATCTCATCCACTACGATTGATGCTCCCTCATCCTGGACTACCATATCGCTAATCCCCAAACCAGAAATGTCAGATGCAGAACGCTTGACCTTACCCTTTTCAGCCTGGTTGGATCGATATTCCCTTACTTGGTGTTCCATAACATCCAGAGTAGGTTGCAGGTCACTCAATTGTGCTGGTTGGTGCTTTGGAGGACGACCAACCACCAGCGCTTCCATAAGAGAAAGAATGTTATGCTGATCACTCTTGAGAGCATTCGTCATACGTTGGGAAAGTCTAAATAGCAACAGTGCAGTGAATAAAAAGAACAGCACTCCCGGCACAATCAGCATCAGGCTCTCAATTAAATCAGCCTGCATGCCTGTCCCTGTCCCCCCCCAATAAACAATCTGCCAGATAGAACCTTTAAGAGGTATCACTCCATCTGGTCGATTGCCAGTTGTAATTTTTACCCCCTTGCCTGCCAATGCGAACGGTTCCTTACCGGCGAGGACTTGTTGCAGTTCGACACGCCCAGCATAATCCTCAATGCCATCCAGTAATTTCAACAGAGTGTCGGTCGAAAATGCAGCGTGCAGCACGCCACTAACACCTACACCATTGGTAGAGGGTATGCTGCTTGCAATGGCGATATGCTGATGGGCTGTGCCAAATTGATGCATCTCTGCAGGTAGTACTGTTTCACTCTCTTCAGCTTCTCGTAGTAACTGCAGCGAGGCATAACCCATATGGGGTTTTGCATCTGTGTCCGGTTGCTCAACACCTTTGGGCAGTAGCCTTATACGCATCGCATCTGGTACAAGTCGTGTAAGTCGAGCCTGCTCAGCTAGTAAGTCTTGCGTATCTGATTGATCAAACAGCTCTGCCAAAGCAGGTTGATGGGCAAGTCCCTGAATCAACTCCATACGCTGTTTCAAAATGGTCGTAATGGATACTGCCAGTGCCTGTGTTATAGCCTTGGTTTGCTTTTTTTGTTGTGCCTGAGTGGTCAGCTGATTTTGATAAAAGAGATATGACCAAACTGCAGCCGTTAAAATCAGCAGTCCTATCACACCGATTGTCCAATAACCACGGATACTACGACCACTTCCCTGCTGGATTTTCTGTTCCCCGGTTTTTTTCGCAAATCCCATAGTTATCCCTGGTTAATTATTCGGCAATCTTAATATTTTTATCAGTGTCGTCCAGAGTGACCAAACCCCCCGCTCCCACGATGGCTCAGGTCAAATTCATCGACGATCTTAAAATCAGCTTGGACGACAGGAACCAATACCAACTGCGCGATTCGTTCACCAATTTCGATACGAAATGTTGATTCACCCCGGTTCCAGCAAGAGACAAACAACTCGCCCTGATAGTCCGAATCGATCAGGCCCACCAAATTACCGAGCACAATACCATGTTTATGACCAAGCCCGGAACGCGGCAAGATCATCGCAGCCAAGCCCGGGTCTTCAATATGAATAGCCATGCCGGTCGGTATCAACTCTGTCTGACCGGGTATCAGGTCAATGGCTTCCTTCAGCATAGCCCGCAGATCGAGCCCTGCCGATCCCTGGGTTGCATAAGAAGGAAGTGGAAAGTCATCTCCGAGGCGTCGATCAATAATTTTTACTTCAAGTTCTTGCATGATATCGCTCTGCAATCCTCCCGGCGAGTTGTTGTGCTAATTGAGTTTTGCTCATCATCGGCAGTACTTCTCTGCCATCTTGCCATAATAAAACGAGTGCATTGCTATCAGATTCAAATCCACCCTCATCCCTACCAACCCGGTTGGCTGCGATCATATCCAATCCCTTAGTCCGGCGTTTCTCCTCGGCGTAGTGCTCCACTTGCTCCGTCTCAGCAGCAAAGCCTACAGTAAACGGCGGTTTCTCCCTAGCTGCCACTTCTGCGAGTATATCGGGATTCCTCACAAGTTCCAGAATCAGTATCTCGTTATTTTTCTTGATTTTCTCACCAGCGTAATTACGCGGACGATAATCAGCCACAGCGGCAACACCTATAAAGATATCGCTGTTTTCCACATGCTCCAGCACCGCTGAGCGCATCTCCTCGGCCGTTTCTACCCTGCTACACAGAATCCCGATAGGCGTAGAGAGGGATACCGGACCACTGATGAGCGTTACTGCTGCGCCTAAATCATGTAATGACTCAGCAAGCGCGAACCCCATCTTGCCGGAGCTGCGATTGCCGACGAAACGAACCGGATCAATTGGCTCTCTGGTGGACCCGGCGGTCATCAGGATATTGACGCCATCCAATTCTCCGGGGCAAAAAAATGTCTCTACCTGCTGAAGTAACATCTCAGGCTCAATCATACGGCCTGGTCCGGTTTCACCACAGGCCTGCGCCCCTTCATCCGGTCCCCAGCAACAGTAACCTCGTTGAGTCAGTCTCCGCAGATTATCCTGTGTCGCCTGATTGAACCACATCTGTTGATTCATGGCAGGTGCCAAAGCAATTGGAGAAGCTGTTGCCAAACAGATCGTTGTCAGCAAATCATTGGCATGTCCTGAAGCGACGCGGGCCATAAAATCAGCAGTTGCTGGTGCAACCAACACCAAATCAGCCCAGCGTGCGAGCGAGATATGATCCATTGCCGCTTCCTGGGCGGGATCCAGCAACTCAGTGTAGACCGCATGGCCCGAAAGGGCTTGAAATGTCAGTGGCCTCACGAAGGCCTGAGCCCCATGCGTCATAACCACCCGTACATCAGCCCCTGCGCTTTGCAGCGCGCGCAACAAAACTGCACTTTTGTAGGCGGCTATTCCACCGGTGATCCCTAATAGGATCTTTTTATTTGTCAGTGATGGCATTGGCTGTGTGAGCTACAACGACAGTTAATGAGTAAGAGTAACCCATGCATCTGAAAATGTTAATAAATCTCAAGCACATCCGATAAATTATCCACTGCGGTCACTTGAATACCCCCGATGCTCTGCTTTGGCAGATTCGCCTTGGGAACAATGGCTCGCTTGAAGCCATGTTTAGCCGCTTCGCGCAGGCGCTCCCGGCCATTCGGTACCGGTCTGATCTCTCCAGTCAGTCCAACTTCTCCAAACACCACCAAACCGTGGTCAAGGGGGCGGTCACGAA
>JAHXHU010000160.1 GCA_025656375.1 Candidatus Thiodiazotropha sp. (ex Ustalcina ferruginea)
CTTAACAGTGACTACTTTTGAGTCCCATTATTAATGGGGAGATTACCGGGTTTTCAGGCCTTTCTCGTTAAGTATTTATGGGACAGCAGTGTACTTAATCCTAAATATCACTTTAATAGGCTTGCTTGAAAACTATATTCGACAATTCACTTTCACGACCATGCGTATCGTATGCAGTTATAGCAAAAAAATAACTACCTGCTGTAGACACCCCTACACGATAATTATCAGTATAAGATCCATCGATATCTAATAGAGGTTGTAGATTTTGATCATCAGATCCATAGTAGACCCGGTAGCCAGCAATACTACTTGAAAGAAGGTAGCTGCCGTCAATTCGTGTCTTAGGGTTGATCCATGACAGATCGACATATGCAGTATCAGACTCAGTGGAACTAGATCCACCTCCACCCCCACAAGCCTGTAATATGACGATCACTGATAGTGCAATGAGGTATTTGCAATTATTTAACATGACGTCCTGCCTGCAAATAAGTGTTTGTCCATGTGTTCAATTGGTTATGTAACTCGAAATACGTGGTTGTAAAATTTGCTGAAAATCAACTGATCTATTTTTATTCAGACGCGCTGAATCTCCGCTGATAAGAAAAGTTGAATGTTGTACACCAGTATAAATCCAGTAACACAAAATATTGTATAGAATTTCAAGCATGCACTCACATTCATTAGTATATGCTTCTGAGAAATTTAAAATTCATCATTGTGTAAAAGTTGCTGCTTTATATCCACACTGCGTTTCTTGCAATGTGATGGACTTGCATCGGTGAAACCAGGCTGTTGTGTGCCATGTCCCTACAAATGATTATACTCCCAGATATATTGATGGCCTGCGCATGCTTTCGCTAAATCAGGTAATCAATTAATTTGTTAAGTATGGATCGCAGCCTACTCAGCTATCTTAGTTGATATCATCAAGAAAGTTTCACCTCAGTATCGATTTATGCAGAATTACCTATCTGCTTTTTCAGAAAGGTCATGTATGTCATATTGTTGTATTTCCAATTTCAATAATGATGGTGAGAAGTAGATGTAACAGTATGAATATATAGATAAATTAGGTCCAACTGTTATTGTATATCTCTTTAGGGTCTATTTTACCATTTTTGCTACAACTTCATTATTCAAACACTTAAGTATGCTTTCATCCAAAATTGGCTTGTTATCTCGGTCAGTAATGAAAAATATGTCTTCGACTTGAGCTCCAAGCGTAGTTATCTTCGCGTGTTGCAGGCGAATATTACAACTTGCGAAAGCCTGGCCCACATCAGAAAGAAGTCCAGGTCTATCTAATGTTACCAAGCGCATGGCTGTGCGTTGCAAGGTAGGCTCCTGCGTGAAGTAGATGTGTGTCTTTGTGTCAAAATGTTTGTTTTTTCTAGGGATTCGTCTGCTGACATTTAGCGGTTTGTCACCTTCCTGGCATAAACCATCATGGAGCACTTTAATGATTTCGCCGCTTCTATGACCGATTTCGATGGGATTTCCATCCTGTTCAAGTACCAAATATGAGTTAAGTGAATAGCCGTCAGTAGTACTCATCACTCGAGCGTTGACAATCGATAAAGCCAACTGCTCGAGGAGGGTGGTCGTGACAGCAAATAGGTTATCTCGATCTAGACAGTAGAGTAGAACTTCGGTCCCTCCGCGCTTGGCCGTTTGGCGCATCTTTATTAGAGGAAGGGATTCTTTTGGAGTATCCAGAATAGCCTTGGAATGACGCTGTATGGCATTGGGTGAGTGTGTGAGAAAGTATTCGTTTGTAAACGTCGACCATAGAGTATTGATTGTTTCCTCAGGGATGTGCTGTTGTAGAAGTTGCTGCATAGCTGCCAACTGTTTTTCCTGAATCAACTCCTCTTGTGCAAGGGGGTTTTCCAGGCCGCGTATGAGTGCACGACGGGTGGCAATGTAGAGGTCACGAAGCAGGGAGTCTTTCCAGGAATTCCAAGCAGCAGGGTTGGTGGCCCTGCTATCAGCGAATGTAAGCAGATAGAGATAGGTCAGGCGGTTTAGATCACCAACCAGGGCAGCAAATTCCTGGACAACTTCGGGGTCTGTGATATCTTTCCGTTGAGCTGTCATTGACATGACAAGGTGGTGTCGAACAAGCCAGCTGACTAGGTGGCTGTCATATTGACTCAAATGATGGAGTCGGCAGAAATCGAGTGCATCAATTGCCCCAAGTTCTGAATGATTGCCGCCTCGGCCCTTAGCAATATCATGAAATAGGGCTGCTAAATAGATGAGCTCTTCTTTAGGCAGAGTACGCATCAGCTGTGTGCAGAGTGGATGCTCATCAGCATACTTTCTAACTGTCAAACGACGTAGATTTCGAATCACCATCAGTGTGTGCTCATCCACTGTATAGACATGAAACAGGTCATACTGCATTCGTCCAACAATACTCTCGAACATCGGTATGTAGGCTGCGAGCACGCCATAGATATTCATTCGACGTAAAGCGCTGGTGATGCCATAAGGTTGGCGCATAATTTCCATGAATAGGCTTTGCGCGCGAATATCTTGACGAAATTTCTCATCGATCAGATAAGTGTGATTTCGTATCAATCGGATAGTACTGGCCCTGACACCTCTCAAGTCAGGGTTTTCCTGAAGGATTAGAAAGAGTTCGAGTAGCGCTGTAGAGTTATATTTGAAGACATTATCATTTAACACTTCAAGGAAGTAGCCACGTTTTTGAAATCGCTGATTGATGCAGACTGGATCACCCAGTTCACTCTTGAACAGGATGTTTTCCTGGAAGTGCTGCAGCAGCATTTCATTAAGCCTGCTCAATTCCATGACCGTGCGGTAGTAGTCACGCATAAAACACTCGACCGCCAGATTAGCATGGTCAGCATCGTAACCTAGATACGAAGCAAGTGTTCGTTGATGGTCAAACAACAGGCGGTCGTCATGTCGGCCTGTTAGCAAGTGTAATGCAAAGCGTACTCGCCAAAGATGGTCTTGTCCCTGTATCAGGGTCTGATACTCGGCTTCTGTAAGAAATTTATGCTCAACTAATTCATGCAGATCTTCGATTTGAAAGTGACGCTTTGCCACCCAGCCGATCATTTGTATATCTCTAAGGCCCCCAGGACTCTCTTTAACGTTTGGCTCGAGGTTGCTGATGCTGCAATCCTGCTTGGCATGTCGATTTCTCTGTTCATTCCATTTTGCCTCGAAAAAATCGAGACTATTCCACATGTGGTCCGGTCCTGTGGCCTGCAACATCTCCATGAATAACTGTTTTGAACCCGTGATGCAGCGAGATTCAATCAGGTTGGTCATTACGGTAATATCCTGATCTGCCTCACGGATACAGTCTT
>JAHXHU010000355.1 GCA_025656375.1 Candidatus Thiodiazotropha sp. (ex Ustalcina ferruginea)
TAAGGGCATAGATTCCTCATCGATGAAGACCTCCAATGGTGTAACCCGGCAAGTAGCGTTAATCGACAGTTGCATGCAATTGAGGATAATTTTGGCTTGGCCAAGGTATCTGCATTGGCAGAGCGGGTTCTGGCGATCAACCCTACTTGCCGGGTTACCCCATTGGAGGTCTTCATCGATGAGGAATCTATGCCATTACTAGCCGATGGTCGCTTCAATTACGTAATCGATTGCATTGATAGTTTTCGCACAAAAGCCGCCCTGATTGCCTTCTGTCGAAGCAATAAGATAGCCGTGATTACTGTGGGTGGGGCAGGGGGGCAGAGTGATCCGACAAAGATCCAACTGGCAGATTTGAGTCGCAGTGAGCAGGATCCTCTACTCTCCAAGACACGCAAACTGCTGCGTAAGGAGTATGCCTTTTCATCCAACCCCAAACGTCGTTTCGATGTTCCCTGCGTTTATTCAACAGAGCAACAGGTCTATCCTGATCCTGAGGGTGCTGTCTGTCTGGATCGACCGGCTGCTGTTGAAAGTTCGTTGAACTGCGGTGGCTATGGTTCAGCGATGACGGTGACGGCCAGTTTCGGATTGGTAGCCGTCTCACATGTGCTTAAGCGTCTTTCTGCGCCAGGATGATGAAAGTGAAATCATTGTATCGGTTTCCACTGGATCAAGCCTTGAACGCCGTTGCCACCGTGTAGGTTTTGCCCTGTTTTAGCTTGTCGTAGTTGCCGAATATTTCAGTGAGATTGCGTTTCATATATTGTCTCAGGCCATTGATTGTCACTACATAGAGTTTACCGTATGGATTGAGTCGCTGTTTTGCATCGTGCAGAATCAGACTCAGCATCTCTTTGCCTACTTTGGCTGGAATATTTGAGGCAATCACGTTGAACCTTAACCCAGGCTCGATATGATCGAAGCCGTTACTGAGTATCGCCTTGGCATTCGGCAAATGGTTGCGCTTGGCGTTGGCATTACTGTAGTTGACTGCCATAAAGTCCTTATCGACCATGAGTGTTTGGCCATGTGGGGCGCGTCGGGCCATGAAAAGGCCAATGGGCCCATAACCACACCCTAAGTCCAGGCAGTTGTCGGAAGGAGCAATTTCCAGGTGCTTCACAAGTAAGCGGGTTCCTTCATCAACCTCGCGGGGTGAGAAAATACCCCAGGTCGTGTGAAATTGGAGGTGTTCACCAGCCAGGTTTTCGTCAAAGACGATATCCTGACGGAGCTTGTTGAGTGTATGATGGTTTTGCATGGAGGCGGAGTGTTACTTGCCAGCGGCTCTAAGTCAATCTCATCAATAACACGTTTCAGGTGATGCATAGCCTATCGATGATCTCCAGCATACTGTCAGCTGAATGGTAATCAACCGCGACAGGCCAGTAACCCCCATCCTTTTGAAAGATCAATGAGGGGAAGCTTCGTGCACCCATACGGATTGACAGCTCAATCTCGGATTCAAGCTGCAATTGGGTCGATTTATGGCCTGTTTTCTCCCTGAATCGCTCCTTGTCGAGACCTATCTCTTCTGCAAGCTCGGTCAGGATCTCATTGTCTGATGGATTGCGGGCCTGTAGGTAGTAGGCTTGTTGGATAGCGAGAATCATAGCATCCGCTGTGGATACATCCAGTGCTCTGGCGGCTATCACAGCACGGCAGGCAGGGTAAGTTGATCGTCGTGGTGTGTTGTTTGTCCAAAAGTCGAAATTAAAGCGTGTATCAGGTATTTTTTTCTGTATATGGTGCCATGTCGCCTGTAATTTAATACGCATCTCTTCAGGCATGGGGTCGTCTGAATCAGGTGCCAGACCACCCAATAGACGACTGGTCGAGACTTCTTCAGGTATTTGGTTAAGTAAAGCATCTAGTGTAGGGCGAAAACCCCAACACCAGCTACACATAGGATCATGTATGTAATAGAGATGTGACATAGTAGATAGTGTGGTTATCACAGTCGATTCGTGGCTAGTGCCAATCCTATGGACAGAGATGATCATTCCGGTGAAGATCGGATCCAAGTACTCAATCAATCTCCTGGAGTTCAGACTTCACCTGGAAGAAATGGTTTCGAAAATTATTAGTATCTTTACTGGTAACAGGCTTGACGACTCAAGGCCTGAAATTATACCAGCCATTCGGCAGTATAGTTTTAATCAGTAACTTTTTTGAAGGGCTGGTTTGTCAGGTCAGATATGAGTGATAATATGGATCTTTTTAAACACTACTATGATGACCTGCTTGCAGTCAGTACGGCAGAGATTAATCCTTAATAATGAACGCTGCTATTTTTTATAATGCATGGACTATTGTTTTGGAGATGATGTTTTGTTGAAAACAGCACTGCTTGGTAAGCTTTCATTCTGGTTGGTGGTTATTGGTGGTCTGGCAATGGCTACGCCTCAACCCGCATGGCCCGAATGGCTGGCGCGCATGACGTTGTCGACAGGTATTGCGCTTGGCATAACTACAATGGGTGTCTCAATATGGCGCAAGCAGACCAAAAAGAATCAGAATAAATAAAACAGATTGCCAGAGATAATAGTCAACCTATCGATGAAGTTAAGGGTTTAACTGGTTGAGCCTCTCTTCAGCATCAAGCGACTCCTCTGCTAGGTCGCGTAATTTTCTACGTTCTGAACGTGCTTTTGAACGTAACATCTCAAAAGCTCTCTCTTGCTCTATATGATGACGCTCCATTAAAATGCCAACAGCCACGTCGACGACTCGACCGGTTTGGATGGCATTAGAACATCGACGCTCCGATTCCTTGAGTCGCCGGATCTCACTTGCGCAACTTAAAGCGTGATCGATACATTGTATTATCTGAGTCGTATCGTTGGATTGTTCAATTATACCAAGGAAACCCGTATGTACCCCATGGTTGGATAGCGTTGATCTTTGTTCGTCACAAAGCATGATAAATGGCATACCGTTTGATGATAACTCTCTACCGAGGTCAGTATCACTCGTTTTATAGAGTTCCATTTCTAAAATAGCCAGATCGGGCTGTTGACTGTTGCTTAAATAGAGTGCTTCACTAGGAGAGCTTGTTGTGATTACCTCATACCCCGCTTCAACAAGCGAGATACTAACTGGTTCCAGTTTATTTTTGTTGCTGATAACTAATAAGAGTTTTTGGCTGTTCACACTAAATACACCAAGCTGTTTACATGACCTTCAGATTGTAAATTAGAGATTGAAAGAAAAAAGTTAAATTTGAAGTTAATGTTATTTCACTGCTGTCCCATAAATACTTAACGAGAAAGGCCTGAACCCCCCCTTGTTTTGATACAATGAAATCGCGACAAGTCATTGATCAACA
>JAHXHU010000170.1 GCA_025656375.1 Candidatus Thiodiazotropha sp. (ex Ustalcina ferruginea)
CTGGCGCAAGGCACGGCGGGTCTACAGTCTCGCCTCACGGCTGCCGGGGACTAACCGCCTCGGCTTTCAGCCTTCCATGGCGCTCAGCGTAAGTGGTGGCCTAACGGCCTTACCACATCCTAGAACGGATGATGCATTCTTCTGATTCACTTACCTTTACGCCGATAAGGAGAAAACAGCTTAATTAATTTTGGTTGGATATACGAAATGGATCACTCAATTCACGGTTGAACTATTGATCCTAGAACTTGATTTCATAAGGAGCTGCTCAATGTCCAGATGCACCACTCTATCACTGTCATTAACACTCTCTGCCGTCTTATTGGCAGGTTGTAGTGCCGCTCCGGCACCAGTCAGTTTTAAGTCAGAGATAAAACCGTTAGTCGATAAATATTGTACTGAATGCCACCTGCAAGGCGGTGCTGGCACTGAAGCCAGTGGTTTCTTGACAGACAATTACCATAACCTCATGAAAGGGACAAAATTTGGCCCTGTAGTGGTGGCAGGTGACCCACTCTCCAGTTCATTTTATCGCCTGGTGGCGGGAAAGGTTGCCCCGTCTATTCGTATGCCACACGGTAAAGAAGCACTATCAACGATTGAAATTTCGATGATCGAAAACTGGATCTCTCAAGGTGCAGAGAACAACCAACCATTGTAACGCACTGTTTTTCAAATAATTAAGCCATGCCAAGCATGCATGGCTTAATTATATGGCATGTTGACCGCACTGCCCTCTATTTAAACCTTCTTCGTCAACCTACCCCTTTTTATGCCTTCATCGAACCGTTATGATGCTCCGACTCAGGAATAAGCCGACAACCATGAGGATTCTATGAAAAAAACGATACATACCCTGCTGTTATCCCTCCTACTCGTACCATTACTGTGCACAAATGCCTGGGCAGAAAAAGTGCAGGTCCTGGTAAAGACCTCAATGGGCGACATTACCCTCTCCCTTGATAAAGAGAAGGCCCCGAATACAGTAGAGAACTTCATGCAATATGTTCAGGATGGGTTCTATAACGGCACCATTTTCCACAGAGTCATTAAAGGATTCATGATACAGGGTGGAGGTTTCTCCACTGAAATGGTGAAAAAAGAGACACGTGATCCGGTCCAGAATGAAGCCAAAAATGGCCTCAAGAACAAACTCGGCACGATTGCCATGGCGCGCACATCGGCCCCCCACTCTGCTACCGCACAGTCCTTTATCAATCATAAAGATAATGGTTTTCTCGACTATCCAAGCCGGGACGGCTGGGGATATGCGGTCTTTGGTGAAGTCACTCAGGGTATGGAGATTGTGGATAGTATTGCTTCTCAACCTACCGGGGTCAGCAACAAAATGCGCGATGTACCCAACAAACCCATCGTTATCGAAACGGTTAGCATAATCGAGTAAAAAAACTCACTCAGATCCTAGTAAAAATCAGGAAAACCCATGATCACATTGACCACTAATCTAGGCCCCATTGTTATTGAGCTGGATGAGGCCAACGCACCCAAAACCTGTGAGAATTTTAAACAGTATGTGCAGGACGGTTTTTTCGATGGCACCATCTTCCATCGAGTCATTGATAATTTCATGATTCAGGGCGGTGGCTTCATGCCGGGTATGATCCAGAAACAGACCGGAGAGCCGATTGAAAATGAGGCCAAGAATGGCCTCTCCAACGAGATCGGCACCATCGCTATGGCACGTACTATGGAGCCCCACTCAGCCACTGCACAATTCTTCATCAATGTGGCGAATAACAAATTTCTTGACCATCCGGGTCAGGACGGATGGGGATATTGCGTGTTTGGCAAAGTATCCAGCGGCATGGATCTGGTCAATCAGATGAAGGGATTGGATACCACCACCCAAGCTGGCCACCAGGACGTCCCGGTAGAGGATATCATTATCGAGAAGGCTGAAATCACTGAGTGACGGAGCAGCTGTTTATATCAGATCTGCACCTATCCGCCGACAGGGCGGATACGGTGCAGCTGTTTCTCCAATTCATCAATGGACGTGCTACCCAGGCTGATCATCTCTACATTCTGGGCGATCTGTTCGATACCTGGGTCGGCGATGATTTTCTTGCTCCTCCCATTCCCGAAATAAAGCAGGCGATGTACCAGCTCAGCCAATCCGGAACCGGATTGTGGCTGATGCATGGCAATCGGGATTTTCTTATGGGTGTCTCCTTCTGCCAGGATACGGGGGCCGAGTTACTGAAAGATCCTACTCTAATAGATCTCTATGGCATGCCAACATTACTGATGCATGGTGATCTACTATGCACCGATGATCAGGCATACTTTGATTTTCGCCGTGAAATACGCCATCCCACCCATGTTGATCAGTTTCTCTCCCAACCGATCAAGCGACGGATTGCGATGGCGATGGCGTATCGGGCCAAGAGCGGCGAAGCCAAATCGCTCAAGCCTGAGTCAATCATGGATGTTAACCGGCAAGCCGTGGAGGCGTACCTTCTCGAGTACGGTGCCGAGCATTTAATCCATGGTCATACTCATCGACCTGCTGACCACACTTTTCATATAGCCGGCAAAACCCACTGTCGTCATGTACTGGCAGAGTGGCATCGGAACCATGCTGAACTCATTTGTGTCACTCCTGACGGTTTCTCAAGGGAGCCGGTCTGCTGCTGACGTAAGTAACTACCGGTGCGGCGGGCTGCACCCATGATTGGCGGCTATTGCAGCGAATATTCCTGTTCAGTTTCACTCAGCGAACACTTTGTTTACCCTGATCGATACGCAATATAGTAGGGGTAATCAACAGCCGACTGACTATCTCTTCACCACCAGCCTCATGAACACGATAGACCAGCAAATCGACCCGTTGATCACCTGCCATAACCGGAAGGCCTGCTAACAGGAGAAAATCAGTAACCTCACAATGGATAAGACAAGTTTCATCAATGCCCTGTGCATAAAGTCTCCAGACGCTGCAGTTCCTGTTTGCTGAAACCCGCTTCACGCCTGGCTTGATGGTGTAGGGGGCCGCGTATCTCCCCATTCAGAAAATTCTCAAGCAAATCAAAATAGGTCTCTTCCGGTTCCAATCCCCGTTGGTGGCAAAGATAGCTGTACCACTTGCTGCCAAACTGTACATGTCCCACCTCTTCGCGCAGGATAATCTGCAGAACCTTTACAGTTTCCATATCACCTATCGCCTCGAAACGACGCATAATACCCGGTGTCACATCCAACCCTCGTGCCTCCAACATACGGGGCACCAGCGCCATTCTGATGAGAGGATCATGGGCTGTCCGAACAGCCATTTCCCACAAACCGTTATGCCCCGGAAAGTCCCCGT
>JAHXHU010000223.1 GCA_025656375.1 Candidatus Thiodiazotropha sp. (ex Ustalcina ferruginea)
TCTAATAGCTTGAAATCGCTAAGGATGGTGACCTTCCTACAGAGGACTTTCACCTCATTAGTTCATACCCATGCTGGGCGTACACAAGGAATTTAATTCTGCAAAAAAAGTTTACATTTTTACAGACATAGAACAGTCCATCTCTCTGCTCGCCATATCTGCCTAAGATTTAATAGCTTATTCACCACCCTTCCAGCCAATTCACAAGTTGGGCTCCAATCATAATCAGGATCAGATCAATTCAAGGCCATTTTGCCTTTGATTCCACCTACATTTACAGGTAGTATCCCAACCCCTCCTCACCCCATGAACAGCCTCCTGAAGAGGGGCGATTTGAATGCAAATTGGACCCTGTAAAGTAGAGAACAATCTGTTGTTGGCGCCTATGGCTGGTGTAACAGATAAACCATTCCGGCAACTCTGCCGACGGATGGGTGCTGGACTTGCCGTCTCGGAAATGGTCTCCGCAGATGCCTCACTTCGAGGTACAAGAAAGACAATTAAACGTCTTGATCATGAGGGGGAGACGTGTCCTATCAGTGTGCAGATTGTCGGCTCGGAGCCCAGCAAGATGGCAGAAGCAGCTCGTGCCAACGTTGCCATCGGTGCACAGATTATTGATATCAATATGGGATGCCCAGCAAAAAAGGTCTGCAATCGCACCGCTGGATCAGCACTGTTACAGGATGAACAACTTGTCGTTGCGCTTATAGATGCTGTTGTCAATGCAGTCGATGTACCTGTAACGTTAAAAATCCGTACTGGCACTGATCCTGGCAATCGCAACGGCGTACGCATCGCACAGATCGCCGAAGCGTCAGGCATTCAAGCACTGGCTGTACACGGGCGTACCAGGGCCTGCAAATTCTCCGGTCAAGCCGAATACAAAACCATTGCAGACATCAAGCAAGCTGTAGCAATTCCAGTTATCGCAAACGGTGATATTGATTCACCAGTAAAAGCAGCCAAGGTCCTGCAACAAACCGGTGCCGATGCCTTGATGGTTGGTCGCGCCGCACAAGGTCGTCCCTGGATATTCAAAGAGATTGATCACTATCTAAAAACCGGCAGCAACATGCAGGAACCAGATCTCGCATGGGTTGCCGACATCCTCACAGAACATGTCATGCAACTATATGATTTTTATGGGGAGTACCTAGGCGTACGCATTGCACGCAAGCATATAGCCTGGTACAGCAAAGGGCACCCTGAGGGTGCATTGTTCAGGAATAAAATAAATTACTCGGACTCTGCAGCCCAGCAGCTACAGTCAATCCGCGACTATTTTGAGTGCCTACAAAACAAAGGGGATTTGGCGGCATGATGATTGAAGCTGTACTATCTAACCAAGAGAACGAAGCATGTCTGACAGTGACTCACAGCAAGAAATCAGAACCCTTGCGCCAATGTGTGAGTGACGCCATGCAGCGCTATTTTAATAACCTCGATGGACATGGTGCCAACAATCTCTATCGCTTGGTGATGAACGAAGTGGAAGCTCCACTACTGGAGAGCGTCATGAAGCATACAGGCGGCAATCAAACTCAGGCAGCATCCATTCTGGGGATCAGCCGCAGCACTTTACGCAAAAAACTCTCCCTTTACGATCTCGACTGAAACCCGCATTCACATTTTTTGGAAACTTCACCATGGCATTAATAAAACGCGCTTTGATCAGCGTCTCAGATAAAACCGCTATCGTAGAATTTGCCCGCAATCTGGCTGATAGAAAGATTGAGATTCTATCCACCGGTGGGACAGCAAAGCTGTTAACCCAAAGCGATATACCTGTCATTGAAGTCTCTGAATACACAGGCTTTCCAGAAATGATGGATGGACGGGTGAAGACATTACACCCCAAAATTCACGGCGGCATACTTGGACGCCGCGGTATCGATGATAGCGTCATGAGAGAAAATGGGATTGGTGGCATCGACCTGATCGTGGTTAATCTCTACCCTTTCGAAGCAACAGTGGAAAAACCTGACTGCGATCTCGCAACAGCGATCGAGAATATCGATATCGGTGGCCCCACCATGCTACGTGCAGCAGCCAAAAACCATAAAGATGTTACAGTGGTTGTGGATGCTATTGACTATGACCGGATACTTCGGGAGATGGCGGACAACAATAATGCCCTGAGTGATGCAACCCGCTTCGACCTGGCGGTGAAGACCTTTGAACATACCGCCCATTACGATGCTGCTATCGCCAACTACCTGGGAGCACGTGTCGGTGAAAAGGTCAGCGATTTTCCACGTACCCTGTCGTTACAATTCAAACAAGCCCAGACTATGCGCTATGGAGAGAACCCCCATCAGAAGGCGGCATTCTTTGTTGAGCAACGCATTGATGAAGCATGCATAGCGACAGCAAAACAACTTCAGGGCAAGGAGCTCTCCTACAACAATATAGCTGACACCGATGCCGCTCTAGAGTGTGTTAAAAGTTTCGACGAAGGTCCAGCCTGTGTCATCGTTAAACATGCCAATCCCTGTGGTGTGGCTTATGGTGCTAATTTACTGGAGGCTTATGAGCGTGCTTACAGCACAGATCCGGAATCAGCATTTGGCGGCATTATCGCCTTTAATGGTGAGTTGGATGGCGAGACAGCGAAAACCATCGTTGAACGCCAGTTCGTGGAAGTGATCATTGCGCCAAAGGTCTCAGCTGCCGCTATCGAAAATGTCAGTAGTAAAAAGAATGTCCGGTTATTGGAGTGTGGGGAATGGCTCAGTGAAGTGATCCACCGCATCGAATACAAAAGAGTCAATGGCGGCCTGTTGGTACAGGACGCCGACCTACAGCTGACCAATGAGATAAAAGTTGTCACACAACGACAGCCAACAGAACAGGAGATGCGTGACCTGCTGTTTACCTGGCGTGTGGCTAAATTCGTCAAGTCCAATGCGATTGTCTACGGTCGTGATGGCATGACCATTGGCGTTGGCGCAGGTCAGATGAGTCGGATCAACTCTGCACGCATTGCTGCCATCAAGGCTGAACATGCAGGACTAAAAGTAAACGGTTCAGTGATGGCCTCGGATGCATTTTTCCCCTTTCGAGATGGTATCGACAACGCTGCCCAAGTGGGTATAGCTGCCGTCATCCAGCCTGGTGGTTCAATGCGCGATGATGAAGCCATTGCAGCTGCCAATGAGCATGGCATGGCGATGGTATTTAACGGTATGCGTCATTTTCGTCACTGATGAATATTCTTGTCATCGGTTCAGGCGGCCGCGAACATGCCTTGGCCTGGAAGGCTGCACAATCA
>JAHXHU010000376.1 GCA_025656375.1 Candidatus Thiodiazotropha sp. (ex Ustalcina ferruginea)
ACCGCTGACATGGTGCATCGTTAACGGACCATATAATGGATTCCATGAAATGTTTATATTCACTATATCCTGACAAACACCAGTATCTCCGAGTTTCGATTCAGTAGACGTCTCCTAACAGACACTAACTGCCCGTTATTTTTCCAAGGAAGGAATGCATGTCACTCGCTATTCTCTATTCCAGAGCCCAGGAGGGGATCCAGGCCCCACTGGTCACCGTCGAAGTTCACCTATCCAATGGCCTCCCCGGCCTCTCCATCGTTGGGCTGCCAGAGATGGCGGTACGTGAAAGTAAGGACCGGGTCAGGGGTGCGCTGATAAACAGTCAGTTTGAGTTTCCGGCACGTCGCATCACCATCAACCTGGCACCCGCCGATCTGCCGAAAGAGGGCGGCAGGTTCGATCTGCCTATTGCTCTTGGTATTCTGGCCGCCTCGAACCAGCTGGCCAAGGAGCCTTTGAGTTACTACGAGTTTGCCGGTGAGCTGGCACTCTCAGGGGAATTACGTCCGGTAAACGGCATACTGCCTGCAGCGCTGACAGCCCGGGATGCAGACAGGTCCTTGATACTTCCTGAGCAGAATGTTGCAGAAGCTGCGCTGGTCAGCGGGCTCGATTGCTACCCTGCAAATCACATACTGGAGGTCTGTTCACATCTGAACAGCATCAATGCCTTGCCCTTGTATAAGAGTAATCTGATCCCAGCAGATGACAGGATGAACTACCTCGATATGGCAGACGTGTATGGACAAAATCAGGCACGGCGCGCCTTGGAGATCAGTGCCGCCGGGGCTCACTCGCTACTCTATATCGGACCACCAGGCACCGGTAAATCGATGTTGGCCTCCCGTCTGCCAAGCATCCTCCCCCCAATGAGTGAGGAGGAAGCACTGGAGAGTGCAGCCATCAACTCAGTCGCCAACCACAAGGCATTCCAACCTATGCACTGGTGCCAGAGACCCTTTCGAGCCCCACACCACACAGCTTCAGCAGTTGCACTAGTGGGTGGTGGCAGCAACCCCAAACCGGGTGAGATCTCTTTGGCTCATCAAGGCGTGCTTTTCCTGGATGAACTGCCGGAGTTCGAACGGCGTGTCCTGGAAGTACTCCGGGAACCCCTGGAAAATGGTCACATTACGATCTCCAGGGCCAATCGACAAGCCGACTATCCTGCCCGTTTTCAACTCATCGCTGCGATGAACCCTTGCCCCTGTGGTCATCTTGGGGATGGCAGTGATCGCTGTCACTGCAGTCTTGATAAAATCGCCCGCTACCGAAGCCGCATCTCTGGCCCCCTACTGGATCGTATCGATATGCATGTCGAGGTACCCAGGCAACCCCTACAGATAGGTCAGCACAACAACCTGAGCAAAGAGGAACCGAGCGAAGCGATACGCAAGCGGGTCGTCTTAGCCCGGGAATACCAGTTGGCACGACAGGGGAAAACCAACCAGGTCCTGCAAGGACTGGAAATTGAGCAGCACGCGAAACCATGTAAAGCCGGCAATGAGCTGTTGCATCGCGCAATAGAACGGCTCGGCCTATCCATGAGGGCTTACCATCGTATTCTCAAGGTGGCACGTACCATCGCTGATCTGGAGGCAAATCCGAATATCGATACCCGCCATATCAGTGAAGCCATTGGCTATCGGAGACTGGACCGGAGCTGAACTAGTGTAGTGTCTCATATAAATGGCAGCTATCAGCATGACGAGAAGCCGATAGCTGCGCCCCGTAGGAAGTGCCCTTGGGGTGCTAGGCGCGCCTCGCCGGGAATGGCGTGTCCTTTCCAAGAGGCGCAACACCGCGGATGACGGCTTCTCGTCGCACCCGGAGGGAGGGCCCACAAATGTCCCAATCATACGTTGCAGTCCTTGTTAAGGGAGCACAAAAACCGGGGCCAGCAAGGGAATAATCGTGAACCATGTTTTTATGCTGAAGAATACTATCGGCACTACCTTGATAATCTGCGCAAAGTATCGGTCAAGTATAATGGCCGACGCCACGCTTATGTCCTGATGACTAATCATGTGCACCTACTGGTCACGCCGATCGTTGACCACGGTGTTTCTCAAATGATGCAGGTATTGGGGCATCGTTATGTTTACAACATCAATAAATCCTACAAGCGAACAGATACTCTCTGGGAAGGGCGCTATAAGTCCAGTCTTATTGATAGTGACGGCTATTTGCTAACATGTATGCGCTATATTGAACTCAATCCTGTACGACAATGGCGGTGTCACACTCAGGTGAATACAAGTGGTCGAGCTATCATGCCAATGCACAGGGTAGGATGGATACACTGATTTTGGAGCACCCTATGTATACCGCTTTGAGTAAGGAGATAACAGACCTCCAAGCCACCTATCGAGAGTTATTTCGACATCATATGGATAATGAAATCTAGGGGTTAGCATAGATTGAATCTATGGCTGATATGTTAAATATTTGGGGTTTTACTCCCTGGTAGGTCTAGATTATGGAAGCTTAAATGTATTAATAAATGGGGATGACTCGGTAATTGTTACTTCAGCAAGTAAAGACATCGGAGAACCCATATAAAAATCGAATTAGTAACCTATATCCTATTATCTAAAATGAGGTTCAGCACCGAAACAAGAAATACTAAAGCTACCTAGTCTATTGACTAATAACAGAATTCAGTCAAAATACACCTTCTCGGAGCTGATGTATATTTTCTGCACAGTTCTTACTTACACCCCATTAATAAATATTGGGCACTAATACAGATCGGTCAATACAATACTAGCTAAACTATGGCCTCATCGTGGCTTGTGTGTGTTTCTGTCTGCTATCCTATGGATGCTGGAATTCACCACCCTCATTTCATGAGTAGATGTTAACTTTTTATGTGAAAATCATTGATGGAAGATCTAACTAATAAACTGGCCACACTTATCGTCGAAGTACTTAACTTACGAATTACTCCTGAGTCAATCGATCCGGAAACAGCATTGTTTAATTCTGGCCTTGGTCTTGACTCAATTGATGCACTTGAAATCGTAGTTGCTGTCCAGATGGAGTATGGGGTTAAAATACGTGCGAATGATGATGAGAGCGTAAAAATCCTATCCTCTCTACGTTCTTTGGCTGAGTATATCGCAGCACAAAAACAAACTGTGTAGATTATCAGTATGGCAAATACTGCGACTTTTCTGCTAACGATTTTTTACTCGCTATCTATGCATTTTTCTATCCTGGCGGGCCTGAATAATTTGCTTGCCTGGATCGTGC
>JAHXHU010000147.1 GCA_025656375.1 Candidatus Thiodiazotropha sp. (ex Ustalcina ferruginea)
TTAGGTGGAATCACCCCGATACAGAAGCTGGCTCAGACAGCTTAACAGTGACTACTTTTGAGTCCCATTATTAATGGGGAGATTACCATAGGAAGCAATTTCTCTCAAAAACTCAACCCTCACATTGTATTGATTTTCTGGATTCGTAATTGGGTCCTCTTGTCATCCGGGTTAAATTTGAGCGCATATTCCCAGTACTTAAGGGCTTGCTTGGGTTCACTTCGAGAACTTCTTAATCCCTTAATGTACAAACCCTTGCCATATTCGTTCCGAATTTTTGTGATCGCCTGGAGCTTTTTCCTGTCTCCATTTAAGGCAGACTCAGCCTGCTCGAGATAACTCAGTGTGTCACTATAATTTTCGGCCTGATACGATTTTTCTGCTTGCCCCATGCGGGTTTTAGATAACAAACTGCGCATTTTCAGATCATTGGGATATATGGCAATATGCTTTTTGAGTTCTTTTATCAATTCATCGATGCTTGCTGGTCTACTTCCTGCTTGTAGGATAGCCTGACGTGAATAGGTGTAGGTCTCATCTCCATAGCCATTGTTATTCTTAGCCTTTTTCCTTCCGCTCTTATAGTTACGTTGTGAAAGTGCAACCTTTCTCTCCATGGATCGTCGGGAACTTTTCTCATCGAGCCTACGCATGGCTTCCAGAGCATCTTTATTGTTCGGCTCCAGCCCCAGTGTTTCAAGATAGAGCCTCCTGGCTTTACTGGTCTTACCTTGACGAACTGCTTTGTTGCCCCGGGCGATCATTTTCTTGGTTCTCTTACTAATCTGAGACTCAAGACGTTTGATCGATTTCTTGATCACCGGATCCTGTTTTGCCAATGTTCTGGCCACTCGATATTCGAATAGAGCTCCCTGCAAGTCTCCCTGTTTTTCATGTGTTTCAGCAGCAGCAATCCAGGTTTTCGGATCGCCGTAAACTCCAGATGAACCCTTCACTCTTTTTGAGTCAATAGCGCATCCAGAACCTAATAGGATGACAGTCACCGAGAAAGAGGCAATTAAATATGCAGTTACTTTCACTATTTTTCTCGTGACTTATAGGTCACCAGGCCGGCTTTGAACGTTTTCATATCACGATCACCGAATATCATGGTCCGGTGTAGCAGATAGGGATAAGCAAAGGCTGCATTGGCACGGGGTTGGACAGTCAACCCCAAGAGTAGGCCGTTTGCCTGTAATTCATCAATAACATGTTCATTGCTATCGCCAAACGGATAGGCATAAAAGCGAGGCTTCTGTCCTAAATATTGGGTCAATTTTTTTGTTGGAACGACGACCTCTCGACGTACCCTGCGTTGATATTGTTTACGATCTTCTCCACCTTGCCGTACTGCCAGATTGCCATGTGTCTTGGAATGAGGTTGGATGCTGATTAAACCGCTCTTCACCATGGCAGTGATCTCATTTGTTCTCAAGCCTCCATTGTTCATGTAGTCACTATAAGCGAAGACAGTTGCCGGATAACCAAATTCCTGGAGAAGAGGAAAGGCTTCTTTGTAGATCGAACGGTGACCGTCATCAATGGTGATAACTACTGAACGCTTTGGCAGCGCTTGCTCTCCCTTGAGAAATCCCAGTAAACTGGATAAAGGGATCACTCTAAAATCATTTTTTTTAAGAAATTCCAGTTGCTGCCTGAACTGCTTGGGTGAGACCTCCAAACGGTCTCCTCGGTTGCCGAAACGGTGATAGCAGAGGATGGGAATAGTCTGGTAACCGTTATAATCGATACCCGTTGGATTGTCCGTTTTCAGGGGAATGATGATCTCGTTTCCCGGCTTGATAGCTCCAGATGGATTGGCATCCTCAATTATCCAATAGAGTTCCTCATCATCAAGATAATTTCTTGCCAGGGTACGTGCATTCTCCTTTCCAACGCGCAACACGACAAACTCACTATCCTTGGCAATGATGCGACTTGAAGCTGAAAGAGCAGAATAGATGCCAGGCGAAGAGCAGCCACCATGAAGAAGCATTACAAGCAGCAGAATGATAGTTATATTCGCTGAATTCATGGTGAACAGATTCCCCCTCTATCTACACACTGTAACTACTTACCTACTTTAGGTTGCATAATTCTGGTTGCATCATCGATATCCTCCTCAGGTGGAGGCAGGCCCTCTTCATTGAGCGCCGTTATTTGTTTGTTATCCTGGGGCGGTGTTTGATTTGTCTTGTCTTCATTAGGTTCAATTGATAGGGGGATTGCTTGATCCATTTGTTGGGCCTCCTCCTTCTCATTCAGGAGTGCCTCCGCCATTCTGTTGTACTCCACAAACAGTAGACCTAACTCATCATTACGTTCTTTTTTTATTCGATAGCCATAATTTCCATGTTGGACATGCGTAATGGCTCGCCTGAGTATCTTCATCGGAACGGTGATACCGGTTGCTAATAGATAGGCAACAATGGCAACCGTCAGGACAACTGCCACCAATAGTCCAAGCATCGTATAAAAAGTCAGGTCGGCGGCTGCAATGAGTGGCGTTTGCGACAGTCCGAGCTGTATCTTCCCTATATTCTTATTCTGAAATACCAGTGGTGCCTGGAAATCGAAAACCATTTCACCATTCAACTCCCCTTCGGATATGACAATCCCCTCATTTTCACGAAGCAGTTGCATGGGTGCATCGCTACTCAAAGTTTGACCCACTTCTTCAACCGAGGTGCTGGCACGAAGGACTTTATTGTGATCAAGAATGCGTAAATAACTGATCTGCTGTCGTTCCTTGATCTCGTGAACAAAAGTCTCTATGGCAACCCAGTCCTGTATCAAAACGGCCTCAGCACTCTCAATTGCAATGAATTCTGCCAGGGAGCCACCGGAATCGAGTGCCAGTTCGATCATTGCATCCACCTGTTTCTGATAAACCAGGTAGGAGCCCAGGATCATCGCGATTGAAACAACGCCAGCCATAATGGCGGTCCATTTGATACGAAGCGGAAGAATATTAGTGTCGTTGATATGTTGCTGCTTTTCATCGATTTCGTGTACGACACTACGAAGTGCTGTTGCCAATTCTTTGCCGGTTTGAAAACGATATTCCGGTTTTTTATTGAGCAGTTTCTCAACAATCTTTATTAGGCTTTGTGGAACATCCTGAATTTTACTCTCAATCGGTGCCGGATCTTCTTGTACAATCTTCATCAATCGGGTAGCCGGGGGTCTCTAACCCCCAGCCCCCACAACACCCTGCATGCGGCTCCGCACAGGGCGTTTCACTTGGAATGGTGAA
>JAHXHU010000347.1 GCA_025656375.1 Candidatus Thiodiazotropha sp. (ex Ustalcina ferruginea)
ATCTAATAGCTTGAAATCGCTAAGGATGGTGACCTTCCTACAGAGGACTTTCACCTCATTAGTTCATACCCATGCTGGGCGTACACAAAGTCAAAAGATCACCACTATTAAATTCCAGCTCCAGGACAGCCGACCAACTACCACGAAACAACATAACAGCAACACCGGCGCAGGCGGCAAAGATACCTATGAGTTGTGTGGTTCGTAACCGTTCACCCAGAAAAGTGCCGGCGATCATCACTGTCAGTATGGGTTGAAATACACTAATAACGGAGACATTGATGGCAGTGGTGGTACGAAGTGCAATCAGGACCAGCATGGTACTGAGTGTCACAAAACCGCCCAACCAGACGTAGGTTGACAAGTTACCGCGAAAAATACGGGCTGGAGAGCCATCTTTAAGGACCCATGGGAGCAGGATCAGTGCACCGGCCACCCATCGCCAGAAATTGAGGCCCACGGGTGGAATGACATCATGCACACCCCGTCCAATGACATGATTGCTGGCAAGAAAAAAAGCGGTTAACACAAGATAAGTATGGGCCAGTGGCACTGACAGCCGCGTGTCACTCATGCCTGATGCCGGGATACTCAGGCCCTTTTTTTCATTCCCCACAACAATCAATCGAACTTGGCATCTGGATGCTCGTCCAACTCTGGCGGTGATTCATACCGATCCAAAGGCGTCCGGGAGAACCGGATTGGATTGCGCACACCGGGTGTGAGGGCGTCATCCAGGGTCACGAACAGGCCTGATTCCCTGGCATAGGGATGATCAAAAAGATCCCCCAAATCGTTGACCGGACCATAAGGAAAATCACCGATAGCGAATATCTCCAGCCAGTCGTCCCGGGCACGGGTCAACATTAATTCCTGGATCAGGGGAACCAGCCGATGACGATTTTCCACCCGCCTGGGATTGGTTCGGTAATCATCCTGCTCATGCCAATCTGTAGCCATCACCTGACACAGACTGGCAAACTGTTTATCAGTCCCCACCGCTACCATCACCGGTTGAGTCAGTGTTGAGAAACACTGATAGGGTACGATATTGGGATGCGCACTACCCAACGCCTTCGGTACCTCGCGACTGGTGAGAAAGTTTGAAACCACGTTGGCTAAACAGGCTACCTGGGTATCGAACAAGGGTATCTCTATCAGCTGCCCCTGCCCGGAGCGCTGACGTTCCAACAGGGCTGCAAGAATCCCATTGCTCGCATAGAGCCCAGCCAAAATATCACTGATAGCCACCCCAACCTTGACCGGCTCACCATTGGCGGTTCCGGTGATGCTCATCAAACCGGACATCGCCTGGATAAGCGCATCAAAACCAGGTTTGGTACCCCAGTCACTGTTCTGTTCAAAACCATGGAAGGAACAATAGATCAATTGCGGGTTGAGCTCGAGTGCTGCTTCGCCATCCAGTCCGAACTTGGTCAGCGTACCGGTACGGAAATTCTCGATCAGTACATCGGCGGAACGCACCAATCCTCTCAGTGTCACCAGATCACCTGGGTTTTTAAAGTCCAGAACACGGGATTTTTTATTGCGGTTCGTGGAGAGATAATAGGCCGACTTGCCGTCGAAAAAAGGAGGCCCCCACTGACGGGTGCCATCACCCTCAGGGCTCTCAATCTTGATCACTTCCGCCCCAAGATCACCAAACAGTTGTGTGCACCATGGTCCGGCAAGGATACGGGAGAGATCCAGGATCTTGAGCCCGGCCAATGGAAGGTTATGCTTGTTCATAGAAACACCTGGCCCACATCGTTGGCTCACATATTCGGATAGTTCGGCCCTCCACCACCTTCCGGTGTCACCCAGGTAATGTTCCCGGTAGGATCCTTGATATCGCAGGTTTTGCAATGTATACAGTTCTGCGCGTTGATCTGAAGCCGTGGTCCTTCTCCCTGTTCGATGATTTCATAGACCCCGGCCGGACAGTAACGTTGTTCCGGGGCATCGTAGCGCCCCAGATTGATAACCAGTGGAATGTCCCTATCCTGCAATCTGAGATGACAAGGCTGATCCTCTTCATGACTGGTATTGGATAGATAGACCGAAGAGAGCCGATCGAAACTGATGACGCCATCTGGTTTGGGATAGTTGATCTGCTTGCAGTCAGTCGCCTCCTTCAACGTTTCACGATCTTCTCTATCGTCTTGCAGATCCAATGGAAACTTGCCACCAAACAACGTCTGATCCAGATAGTTGTATGCCCCACCCAGATATAAACCCCATTTTTTCAGCGCACTCCCGAAATTGCGGCTGCGATACAACTCGTCACAAAGCCAGGATGACTTAAAATGTTCGGCATAGGCTTGCAGATCCTTTCCACCTTGCTCATCTTCCAAGAGTGCATCGAATACTGTCTCGGCAGCCAGCATGCCGGACTTCATTGCAGTATGGGCGAGGGTGCCCGCATCACATCCGATTAAAAACGCCCCAGGCATGTGCATGGTGGGCAATGCATGGAAACCGCCCTTGTTGATGACACGCGCTCCATAAGCGACTCGGCGACCACCGGTCAAATAGTCTTTAAACAATGGATGCTATTTCAGACGTTGAAACTCCTCGAAAGGATTAACATGAGGATTCTGGTAATTAAGATCTACGATCAAGCCTACACTGATCTGGTTGCTCTCAAGGTGATAAAGAAAGAATCCACCACCACTGCCACTCTCGGACAGAGGCCAACCCGAGCCATGGATGACCAATCCCTGCTGGTGTTTTTGCGGATCACAATCCCACAGCTCCTTCAATCCCAGCCCATAGTGCTGTGCACGCGCACCAGCATCAAGTTGAAATTTGGCAATCAACTGCTTACCCAGGTGACCACGTGCACCCTCAGCAAACAGCGTATATTTGGCGCGCATTTCCATACCGGGTTCAAAACTTGGCTTTTTGCTGCCATCTTCAGCCAGACCCATATCGCCTGTGATGACACCAGCCACTTCAGCATGCTCTCTGTAAAGCACCTCGGCAGCGGCAAACCCGGGAAATATCTCGACTTCCAGTGCCTCTGCCCGTTCAGACAGCCAACGGCATAGATTCCCCAGACTGGCTATGTAGTTGCCCCGATTGCGCATGGAAGCAGGTACAAACTGTGTTGGTATCTGCCATGCCTTCTCCTTGTGTACGCCCAGCATGGGTATGAACTAATGAGGTGAAAGTCCTCTGTAGGAAGGTCACCATCCTTAGCGATTTCAAGCTATTAGA
>JAHXHU010000317.1 GCA_025656375.1 Candidatus Thiodiazotropha sp. (ex Ustalcina ferruginea)
CGTGAACGACTGAAGCAGTTGCATGCACAGCACCATCCCCGAGGATGAGTTGCTCTCAGAATCAGCACGTTGTCAAACCCATGAGAGAGCTTTCAGGTTATGGTAGAGTCCACTTCCATTAAAAAGTTAAGTTGTCAGGAGCACGCATGCCATCGTTCGATATCGTCTCTGAGGTAGATCTCCAGGAGGTCAGAAACGCCGTGGACCAAGCCAATAGGGAGATCGGGACTCGTTTCGACTTTAAAGGTGTGGATGCAAAATTCGAACAGAGCAACAGTGATATCATCCTGCGTGCCGAGCAAGAGTTTCAACTGAATCAAATGATGGATATTCTGCGCCAGAAACTGGTCAAACGAAAAGTCGATATTGCCGCTATGGATGTTAAGGATCCGGAAATCAGTCTCAACGCCGCCCGGCAGGTGGTGGTCATCAAACAGGGCATCGAAACTGATGTCGCTAAGAAGATGGTCAAGGAGATCAAAAGTAGCAAGATCAAGGTGCAGGCCCAGATTCAGGGCGAGCAGGTTCGGGTGACAGGGAAAAAACGGGATGATCTGCAGCAGGTTATCGCTTTATTACGGGAGAACGACTACGGTCTTCCCCTTCAATATCAAAACTTTCGGGACTAATCATCGATGAAAAAATCTCACAAACCCGGCCTCTGGCAGGTAGTAGGTCTGTTATCGTTTCTTCCTATGCTCTTTGTCAGTTACGCCATGGCTGAGCCCACACAACAAGATGCGGAAGAGCTCAAGGTGAGAGAGGGCATTAATAAGATTCTCAAAAGTGGCAATATTTCCAGTATCGCACCTGCTGAGGTCAGTGGGCTCTATGAGGTCATGGTGGGACCACAGCTATTCTATGTTTCTGCCGATGGCAAGTATTTACTGAGCGGAAAGCTGTTTGATCTCGATAGTCGAGAGGATTTGACCTCGCCAAAGGTATCGCGAGCAAAAGCCCAGGCCATTGAGGCAGTGGGGGAAGATAATATGGTGATCTTCGCACCGGAAAAATATCAACACACGGTCACGATTTTTACCGATATCGATTGCGGTTATTGCCAAAAACTCCATAGTGAGATCGATGATTACAACGAGTTGGGTATTCGGGTGCGCTATTTAATGTTTCCCCGTGCTGGAATTGGTAGCGACTCCTATGACAAAGCGGTCACCGTGTTGTGTGCGGATGACCGGAAAGATGCCATGACACGCTCCAAGGCTGGTGAAAAATTGGCAAAAAAAGAGTGTGAAAATCCAGTTAGCAATCATTGGAATCTTGGCCAGCTATTAGGTGTAAACGGTACCCCGGCAGTATTTCTGGAGAGTGGCGACATGTTACCAGGCTATATGCCCGCTAAGCGGATGAACTCCATTTTAGAAGAGATGAGGAAGTTAGAGACAAGCCAGTCAGCTAAAAAATAACCATTTCAGTTAGTTTGCCGATAGTCGATACCACGATAATTCAGGAGCCAGCTTGAAATTAGATGCGGCCATGCGTACCGATAAAGGGATGGTTCGGGAGCAGAACGAAGATGCGGTAGGCGGTGATTCCGAAGCGGGACTGATGATTCTCGCTGATGGTATGGGAGGCGCTAATGCGGGCGAGGTAGCCAGTGGTCTGGCTGTTGACATGCTGGTGAGTCAATTGCTTACCGGGCAGCCGGACAGCGACGACAGGATCGCCAGTCAGGCGCTGCTCGAGGCAATGCAGGGTGTCAACCAGGCAATCCTGGAACTCTCACAACAGGTCCCGGAATACCAGGGGATGGGAACTACCTTGGTAGTGGGTGTGTTCCATGAAGAGAGCCTGATCCATGCACATGTCGGTGATTCGAGGCTCTATCGGGGTTTTCGAGCAACTGACAACCGACCATACGCTGATACAAGAGATGGTGAATGTCGGAGATTTTGCTAGCATTGAACAAGCACTGATGGCCTGTGTCCCGACCAATGTGTTGTCAAGGGCCTTTGGTTCAGAGCAGGAGGTTGATGTCGATCTTTCCGAGACTCCTATCGAGGCGGGAGATCACTACCTTTTCTGTTCCGATGGCCTGACGGGTATGGTGACGGATGATGAAATGCAAAGTATTCTAGAGAACCAAAAGCTTGATCTGATGCAGAAGGCCGATGAACTGGTCGATTTTGCCTGTAGAATGGGTGGAATGGATAACATCTCAGTCATTCTGGTCTGTGTGCTGGCGAATAACAATTGAACCAAGAATCGTAATAGTACCTAGGTAGAGGCATTTATGGAAAAACTCGTAGTAATGAGTGACGATGGGTCACCGCAAGAGTTTCCGCTTATCGAAAAGCGCTTGCTGATCGGGCGTGATGAGAGCTGTAAAATCTGCTTAAGAGATCGATCAGTAAGTCGCCATCATGCCACTTTGATGCGCGTGTTTCGAGGCTTTTCCATTGAGGACGAACAAAGTACTAACGGCACCAAAGTGAACGGTACTGTTATTACTAAGCGATTTCTTAAGCATGGTGATCTGATTGAAGTAGGTAAGTATCGTATGCGTTACATTGCCCAACTACCCGATCGATGATCCTGACCGTACGATTGTGCTTCGACCTCACCAATCAACTTATCTGTCCCCGCCAAGCGCAGCTCCCACTGAATCAGCACCCGCTCCTGTCACTACGGAAGTGCAATCGACACAGCCACCGGTAGTACCTGTCACTCAGCCTATGCCATCGCCGGTTGTTAATGAGCCATCCGATCAGCCATCTGAAGCGGTGCAGCAAGCCAAGGTTCGTTTCCTGTCCGGTGATCAGAAAGGTGAAGAAAAGGTGGTGGATCGGGCATTTTTCAGCGTCGGTAAACCGGGTGGAGACTTGGTGCTGATCAATCGTCGCCACTCAGGCTATTTTCTACTTAAGGTAGGCGGCGATAACACCCCCATGATCAACGGGGAATCGATCAGGGCTGGAGGCGTGGAGTTGAACGATGGGGACCGTGTCGATCTGGGCGAACTCTCCTTGGAATTTGTGAGTGACTCCCAGTCCTAAAATCCTGGTTAATTAAATTATTTACCTTTCTAGAAACAGCAGTAGGGATTTCTCCCTGTCCACCCTGCCAGTCAAATAGTGTTTGGTACAGCGGGCCACACGGTAATCTCCCCATTAATAATGGGACTCAAAAGTAGTCACTGTTAAGCTGTCTGAGCCAGCTTCTGTATCGGGGTGATTCCACCTAA
>JAHXHU010000291.1 GCA_025656375.1 Candidatus Thiodiazotropha sp. (ex Ustalcina ferruginea)
GACTAAAAGCCTTGATCAGATACTGGAAAAAGTGGGGCGAGCCAAGGTTGTATTGCAAAATGGATAATATGTTTAGGACACTACACTAGGTTCAACGTCCCAGCGACTCGCGTAGAGCCTTATAGGCATCGAAGATCTCCTCGGTCTGTTTCATATCACTATCCAATATTTTTTCAGATTGGGTAGAGTTAAAGGATTCACCCGATGACTCCGAATCAGACGGAATGGTTGACTTGCTCGCAAGTTCTGCCGTCATATAGGGTTTTTCATCACGCACCAGCATATTGGGCTGTGTGAACGGTGCCAGACGCTCAAGAAAGTCCATCACTTCCAGCACCGGTGAGCCTTTGAAAAATCGTGCTGATGGCACATCCATCCAGATTCTATCCGCGTAACTAAAAAGCTCATAAGGTTTGTCCCCAACCTGATCCTGGTTCAGGTCGAAACCTTCATAATCATCCCAGTAGTTCGCCTGCCAGAGATTGCGGTTTGCAGTTTTGCCGCCACCGGAGACTGCTACCTGAGTGATATTCCCCTTGAAACTGTTTCCGATCAGGTTATTGCCGGTCCAGTCATTCAAAAACAGTACCCCGATACCACTGTAGGCAATCAAATTATTTTCAATGCGATTGATGGTGTCCGGTTGAAAAGGTGATACATCGAGATAAAGTCCGGTTGCGCAGTAAAGTATCTGATTTCCAATTACCTCTACATCCGAGGTTTCCTTGAATCCTATCCCCATTCCGGTGGCACCGGTTGCATGGGCGATATAATTGTTCTTCAAATGTACCCCATCACTGTACATGACAAAGATACCCACGGAGTTGTCCTCATAGTGGTTGTCTACCACTTCGTTGTACTGTGCATACATGAAATGGAGTGAGTATCGGCCTCCACGGGCATCGTTGCGTGCAATCAGATTATCTCTCGAATACCAGACTACGGTATCCCTTGAGTCTCTAATGATATTGTCTGTTATCTTGTTTTCAAAGCTGTACCAGAGCCGTACACGCACACCCAATTCAAAAGGCTTGGAAGAGATGTGATTACCGCGCACGATATTATTTTTTGACTGCTGCAGATCGATACCGAACAGGCTGTTATCAATCACATTATCTCTGATAACATTGAAATTGCCCCGTACCTGCACACAGGAATCGATATCATTGTGCGATTCGCCGGAGTTGGTCAAATGTAGGTTTTTTAAGGTGGCACCATCGGTCTCAAGATAGATGACTGAACCTTTGCCACCTGCATTGATCGTCACCGCTCCCTGCCCATCAATTATAATGGGTTCACTGATCGTTACCGGACCGGGACCGGCATAAGTACCCGCTGGCGGAATCAGAATTCCTCCCGACTCGGTGCCATCTACAAGGTCCTGAAATGAAGGATATTCTGCCGATTGAGCAAATGATTGAAATAAAGTAATAGATAGCAGCAACACAACTGCCGAACGAATACAATAGCTATGAATGATGAGTTTTGAATTTTGAATTGATGAGTGTGCATACGCACACGATTTTTTTAATAAATCCGAACGAAGTGAGCTCTTTAATTCATAATTCAACATTCAAAACTCAAAATTCTAGTGCTTTAGTTGCTTGAATCGAATCAGTGCAGCCACTGCGAGAATCAATGAAGTCAGCCCCATCAGTCCAAATCCCTTGTAGGGATAAGAGTGGGTCGTAAACTGCGCCACTTTGCCATCACCGAATACAGTGGGCATAAAGGGCTTGACAGAGAAGGCACCCATATCATTCAACGTATGCCCATACCACCAGAGCCAGGCCGAATAGTCGATGAGAAAAAACAGTGGCAAGGCGATAGGTACCAATATCAGCAACCAATAGAGCAGACCACTGTTCTTACGTGAGCCAAACACAACCAGTGCCATCGCACCCAGTATGCCAACGAACACAACATGAATCGCCAGCTCAAGGTTTTTCACCATGGGTACGATCTCTTCCTGGTTATTGAAGTAGCGACCCAGGCTCTTGGCATAGTGCCATGACATAATCTGAAAAGCGCTGCCATCCCATGGTGACAAAGCATCTGATTTCACCTGATCGATATCGTAGGTGAGTTTTAGCTGTTTAATCAGATGCGCTTTTTCTGCACCGGTTGATTTGATCTTGGACTTTTTCGCTGCCTCCACTTGTGAAGGGAGGATGACTTCAACCCCAGACTCTTCCAAAGAGTCTTTGAGAACCCCGGCTACTCCACCGATGACTATCTCAGGTTCACTTGTTTCACCGGATGCTTCCTGATCCAGCGATGTCACCAAAGCACTGACATAACCCGCATTCTGAAGACTGAAACCATCTTTACCGTAGAGTGTGGCTGCCATCCAAACCGCAATACCTGCAAACTCCACGCCTAATAGGGTCATACGCAGCTTTGGTTTCGTGCAGATAAAGCCAATCAGCATCACACCTATAAAGGCCATTAGAAATTGACCAAACCCTCGTTCTACAGGACCACCAGCCGCAATTGGATACATGCCGACATAGTGGTTGATGGTATCCATCTCATGCACACAGTCCAGTGCCTCTTCCTCAACAATTTCAGTCTTTACCTGTTTCTGACAACCGTTAAACCCGCCATTCATATGAAAATGGATGCGTACACCATCCGGGAACGACTCTTCCGGGTAGTTGGGGGCTGTCAGTGATACCCACCAGATCGGTGTATAGAACATGACTGCAAGTAGTCCCAGCGCCACCAGGGTGAGCACTGCAACTTGAAGGGTTTGCTTAGACTGCATAACGGTTCTCTTGAATACGACTCTTTATCCGACAGCACGAATGGATGTCAGATATTTAGGTAGGTTGGGCTGAGGAATGAAGCCCAACCTACCTATGGCATAGACCAATAGGTCAACAGATAAGGGAGGTCGTCGAATCAATCGTAGTCGGGGTTCTGGTAATCCTTTGAAGGAGCCACGTTAGCCTTAGGCACCTCTATTCGGGATACATAGTTGATGACCATCTGCATATCCTTATCTGAGAACCCTTTGATTTGCTTGACCATGTCTGGGTTGGCATTACGTCGCTTACCGTCACGGATCCATTCGAACTGACGCAACATGTAGGCATAGTGCTGGCCAAGTGAGTCTTTGATCTCGTGATGTCTTTTATGCGTCCCAGGCATAAAAGACACTCGATCTTTGACAGCCTATTCATGCCCCTGCCGTC
>JAHXHU010000362.1 GCA_025656375.1 Candidatus Thiodiazotropha sp. (ex Ustalcina ferruginea)
TTGTTGATCAATGACTTGTCGCGATTTCATTGTATCAAAACAAGGGGGGGTCAGGCCTTTCTCGTTAAGTATTTATGGGACAGCAGTGATATAATATTTATTTTTAATCTTGACTCTCCCAACAGGCAGATGCCGATATATTCCAGAGCACGATTTCTCTCCAGCATGATACTGTATAAACATCATTCCCTGCCGCCTTCAAAACAGCACATTGCTAAATTAACAAAAGCAAAGGTCGACGGATTTTGCAAGTTGTAAACCTGGCAATCCAGTCAGTCAACGATAAGTCACATCAGCCACGATCATGAATCTGAACTGCAATACCATCAATATTTCAAGTTGCATGTTATCTCTCATGATCACAGAATCGCATTATGCAGACACCAACTTTTCACAACATGTTGACTAGCCTGATTGGCGCCGCATCGGTAAGCAGTGTCAATCCTGCCTGGGATATGGGCAATGGCGCAGTCATCGAACTGCTTGACAGCTGGTTTAGCTCTCTGGGTTTCAAGACCGAAATTCTCCCGCTTCCCGGTCACCCGGGTAAGTTCAACCTGATTGCTACCGCCGGCCGCGGTGACGAGGGCCTAGTGCTCTCCGGTCATACCGATACGGTACCCTTTGACCCTGAGAGGTGGAACAGCGACCCGCTTAAGTTACATGAGCGGAACAACCGTTTCTATGGTATTGGCACAGCAGATATGAAGGGGTTCTTTGCCATCATCATCGAAGCAATCCGTGAACTGCCTATCGACAATCTCACACAACCACTCGTGATCCTTGCAACCGCAGACGAAGAGAGCAATATGTGCGGGGCAAAATCACTGACAGCACTTCACCGGCGATTAGGCCGTCATGCCATGATAGGCGAACCAACCGGTATGAAACCTGTCCGTATGCACAAAGGCATCTCTATGGAGTCGGTTCGTCTGACTGGCAGATAAGGTCACTCCAGTAACCCCGCCTTGGGTGTCAATGCGCTTGAAGGTATGCATCTGGTGATAGGCGAAGTGATGCAGTGGCGCGACGATTTACAACGGCGATTTCATAATCCAGCCTTTGAAATTGAAGTACCAACCCTCAATTTGGGGCATATCCACGGAGGCGATAATCCGAATCGGATTTGCGGCCAGTGCGAGCTGCAATTCGACCTACGTCCTTTGCCAGGGATGATCTTGAGCGATCTGCGTTCCGAGCTGCGAGAACGTCTCAATAAATGCCTGGCTGAAAGCAGTCTAAGTTGGGAGTTGGAGCCGGTATTCGAAGGCATTCCTGCCATGGAGACACACCGGGATGCCACCATCGTTCAGGCCGTTGAACAACTTACCGGCGCTCCAGCGGGTGCAGTAGCATTCGGTACCGAAGGACCCTATCTCAACAGCATGGGCATGCAAACGGTGATTTGTGGGCCTGGAAATATCGATCAAGCTCATCAGCCGGACGAATATTTACCCCACGAGCATATCCAACCTGCGATCAACCTGATAAAGTCGCTGGTTAGGCAATTCTGTTTATAGACAATGGCTTAACAGCATGACAAAGCCCACAAATACACTTCCTGACAGTTTCGTAGACTGGTTCCGTGGTTCATCCCCCTATATCCACGCCCATCGAGGATGCACCTTTGTCATTGCCTTCGGTGGTGAAGCTGTGGCTGACACCGGTTTTGCCAACTTAATACACGACATCGCCCTACTTCACGGTCTGGGAATTCGTCTGGTACTTGTCCACGGTGCTCGGCCGCAAATTGAGGAACGACTGAAGACCCGTGGGGTTAAAACCCAATTTATTAATGGCCTTCGGGTCACCGATGATGCCGCACTGACTTGCGTAAAAGAAGCAGCCGGTTCAGTACGGGTTGAGATCGAGGCCCTGCTATCGATGGGGCTGGCCAACTCACCCATGGCCGGGGTACGCATTCGGGCCGCTTCAGGCAACTTCGTCACCGCCAAGCCAATTGGCGTACGGGATGGCATCGACTATTGTCACACCGGTGAAGTGCGGCGCATCGATGCGGTTGGTTTAGAACAACGGCTGGAGGTTGGTGCCATCGCCATCGTGCCGCCACTGGGATATTCACCAACGGGCGAGGTATTTAATCTCAGTGCCGCTGATGTCGCCGCTTCGGTGGCGATTGCATTAGGTGCCGAAAAACTGATCAGTCTCGTTGAAGCAAAAGGCCTGACCGACTCGCGAAACCGCCTGATCCCCAATATTGTCCCGAAAGAGGTTGACGCTTTGCTAAGTCGCCGCAAACAACTTCCAGTGGATCTGCAGCAACACATGCGGGCAGCTGTCAGTACCTGCCGGAGTGGCGTAAAACGCATCCATTTGATCGACCGGAAGCTCGATGGTGCACTGTTGAAAGAGCTGTTTACCCGGGATGGGATAGGTACACTGATCACTGCCGAGCCCTATGAAGAGACACGTACCGCACGTATCGATGACGTGGGTGGTCTCTTGAGTCTGATTGAGCCGTTAGAGACAGGTGGTGTACTGGTTCGCCGTTCACGGGAACTCCTAGAGACCGAAATCGATGGATTCACCCTGATGGAACGGGACGGCATGGCCATCGCCTGTGCCGCACTCTACCCCTACCCACAGGAATCCATGGCTGAACTTGCCTGTGTCGCTGTACACCCCGACTATCGGGGAGGCGACCGGGGTGACCAGCTATTGGCCCAGATGGAGTCCCAAGCCCGGCAACAGGGGATTCATCAGCTCTTCATACTCACCACACAAACCGCCCACTGGTTCCGGGAACGGGGATTTGTACAAGCTGAGTTGAAAGATCTTCCGATGCACAAGCGGGAGCTTTACAACTACCGACGGAATGCCAAAGTATTCATCAAAACCCTTTGATTCACACCGTAAGTGGGCAAAAATACCGGCTGCTGAGACACCGCTTATTTCCTTACAATTTCACTCTGTTATTTTCTCTTTGTGACAGCTATTACTTTAGTTCTCACACAATCTCTCAGAGGAACTGATCATGGCGGAGGCTAAACTGGAGCTGCAGACCCTAGCCGGTTACGCCCTGCTGTTGCTGGGATTTGTCATGTTACTCGTCAACATAACTTAGCAACTATAAATGTTGTTCTTTATGGACAAGCATATGGTAACTTAGCAACTATAAATGTTGTTCTATGGTTGGGGGCATAGTGT
>JAHXHU010000383.1 GCA_025656375.1 Candidatus Thiodiazotropha sp. (ex Ustalcina ferruginea)
GCTTCAGCTCAATCTCTTTGAACGCCGAAGCCTTCGAAAACTGTTATTCGGGGATCCACCAGATCCCGATATTTCACCACTTCAATCCAGACTGCTATTCTCATGAATATTTATGGGACAGCAGTGACTCAATGTTAATGAAGGTAGCCCGCTGGCGCTGAAAGTCGATAGCCTGGGTCATGATAAAGGCCAGGGTCGATTCACCACTCGCCGTCTTGCTGGGTGAATAGGATTGCCGCTAGATGCGCCAAAAATCACCCTTCTTGTCATAGATTTCCGCCAGATAGTACATCGGAAAGTTAACATCCATATACATCACTTTTTTACCATATGGGTGCTCTTCCGGTGGCGTTGCCTCGACAATCCAAACCTCACGGGGTTGGCATGGATTGGCCTTCGGTGTCGGCACCCAATGGGGCGGATTGTCCAGATCGACAAACTCCTTGGGATCATGCGGTAGATTCGGATCCGGCGCATTCACCACAGCCAGGATCCAACGTTTCCCGATAACCTTAAAGTCCTGATAAAAAGCGGGAAAACCCAAGACCGTCTGATTGTCGTCATTGAGAAGATCCATTTTCGGCTGTGGATCCATCCAGGCCTTACCACCAGCGGTACGGCGGGTGCGGCGAAGGTTTTTGATATACACCCAACCGTCATCCAGCTTGCCGTTATTGTACTGCTTGGTAAATACACCCAATCCCTTCGCATCATAGGGTTCAGTCAGTACCAGCAGATAGCGGGCATGATCCTTGTCACCGGTAATGTTTGCCTCACCCTCGGTACGCCCTTCCATAATCGCTTTAGCACTAACCGCTTCAAAATTGTCGATGACACCCCCTTCGTTGGTGGTTATCCAGACATCTCCAAGCGCGGCCCAACTGTCACCAATCAAAGGATTGGCATAGAAATGATTCCACTCCAACTTCCAGCCGGCCATCGGGTCGTCCTGGGTTATATCGGCAAAGGGAATACCCGCCACAAAGCCTTCCACTGACTTACCATCAGCAGCCAATGTCGCCTTGCCCTGATTCGCCTTGCCAGCGTCCCAATAGTGACTGGGGAATTTAACTTCGGTCGATTTTTCGAGACGCATAACCATACCAAAATCTCGAATCATCATCTCCATTTTCTCGGTCAAAAGATCCTTTATCTTATGACCGTCAAAGCTATCCTCATACAGTTGATCAATATTACTCTTGCTCAGCACTGTGCCTTCGGTAACTTCTGCACTGGCCAATGTCGTTGACAGTGAAAAAGCCAGCCCCACCACTATCGATCTCAGCAGATTTTTCTCGCTGTTGATCATATCTTTATCCTCCTCAGTATCTTTTTAACCCACTGTCAGAACTGGTAACTAGCCCGCAGCAGCAGTTGATCCATATTCTCGAAAGCACCGAATATACTGGCATTCGGCGGGAATCCACCTGGTGTCTGTGTATCGCCACCGAAAAAGATGTCAGCTTCGAGTTTGATTCGCCATTTGGGACCAGGTGCCCATTCCACTGCTGGAACAAATGCGCCTCCACCATTGGTCAGATCCGCCAGACCGACCAAACTGACAGTCCAGCGATCCCCGGCATAGGGTAGGTTCAGAATGGCCGAAGCGATGACATTGTGTTCGTCGTATTTACCTGAACCGATAAAGTTCATGACCACATCGCCACCCGCCGCCGCTGTCGGTTCGTCGTCCACATCGGGCAGATACCAGTCGAACACTTGCACGGTAAACAGACTTGGGCTGCTGGTGCCCAACGCATTCTGCAGACGCAGCGTCTTATCGATCCCAAAGACAAAATTCCAAGCATCGATCTCTACAATCTCACCGAAGGCGGTTCCCAAGGGTCGATCCGGTGAATAGGCGAATTCAGCCCGCCACACGGTATCGATACCCGCCATGTAGCCGGAGGCACTGGCGCCAAAGGTATCTGTTTCCGGCAGGATAAAAGCCAAACCGTTAAAAGGTCCGGTACAGGCTGCGGTGCCGAATGCCGACTGATCGCGACAAGCCAGGATCGGATCCTGTTGAAAACCTGTCTGACCGTGGTAGTAACTGACCGAGTAGTTGACAGCATCATCTTCGCCGAGGCTTCCAGACCAGCGTGCGCCATAATGAGCATCATCCACATCACCTTCTTCGTGATGATAATCGAATGGCACCGAGCCAATCAGATTGAACCCCTTATTGCGGTTCAGGGACCAACGGCCACCGAATGCAGGAATATGGTTACCCACATCATCATCGTCCCAACCGGGTCGATAAACCAATTGCAACTCACCTCTGGCTTCCGGCACCAGAAGATTGGCCACTATCAGCCCCAATGGCTTGCGTACATCCTGGTTTTCCGGCACCAGGAAAGTGCGCCAACGAAGATCGTAACCATGAATGACATCAGTGGCATGAAAGAAGTCGGTTCCACCCCAGACCACCTGCTGCTTACCGATCCTGAGAGATAAACGATCATTAACCTCCCAATCGAAAAAGAGCTCCCGTGTCACATCCTTGAGTTCGGTCTCATCATATTCGTCCTCAAAATCCGCTTTGTTGAATCCGCCACCCAAGTCAGTCAGATTTTCAAGGTCATCCTCATAGTCTGTCTGAACGTCCTTGGAAAACCGAAAGCGCCCAGTCCAGTTGAGCGGACCTGTCGGTAAGGTGGCATCGAGAAACAAGGATGTACGAAGCATCTGGGTTTCCCAGGCGTCGTCACTGGTGGTTTCAGGCTGGTCTTCCAGATTGACGCTGACGTACTGTCGTAGATATCCATTGACGGTCAACGAACCAAGTTCAAAGGCATTTACCGACATACTGGCGAAAGCCAGGGTCGAAGCAACTGCCGCCAATCCTCCCCTACTTATTAGTTTATTCATGTCGCTCCTCTCTCAGATTGGTACAAGTGATGCCGATTTGGCAACACCCCCAGGACAGCATTAAAATCAAATAATCCGCCATCAAATTTCAAGTCCATCCTTGGGAGAAAAAATAGAGATTTTATTTTTTAACTCATGGACAGTACATTCGCTCCACGGCTTGCTTTCAGGGTGTTAATCCCCACGAGAAAACTCGGTTTGACTAGTGTAGTGTCCTAAACATATTATCCATTTTGCAATACAACCTTGGCTCGCCCCACTTTTTCCAGTATCTGATCAACGCTTTTAGT
>JAHXHU010000308.1 GCA_025656375.1 Candidatus Thiodiazotropha sp. (ex Ustalcina ferruginea)
TTTGATATCGCTGTAGAAACGGTTTGCAACAATAATTGTCCCGAGTGATCCCGGATTTGGTACCGTGACACTCTCTTGCCTATCCACACGGGAGAACACTTCCCACTCCACGGGAATTTCAAGACTGTTGGCCACATCGACAAAGAAAGGATCAACCTCATCAACATAGATATTGTCGCTTACCGTACCCTCCAGATCGAAACTCTGACCAGGCAAAATACTGAAGGGATCAATCGGCTCAGAGAGCACAACGGTCGGCGCCTCTTCATCATTGAGTATCTCAATTTCAAGATCCACTTCAGTGAATAGACCAGTACCATCTATGGCTCGAACACCAAGCATCCCGGTTGATGAAGTCGGTATGTGAGGCACCCTGACGCTAATCGTTGAATAAGCGCCATTAGCCAGATTTTCATCCATGAGACCCACCCCAATGGCCTCAATAATCTGCTCTGTAGCACCATCTCTAAAAAAGACTTCGATTCTCTCTACAAATTGATCGTCCGTTGCCGAGAGATTGATAGTAAACAGCTCACCCTCAACCAGACGGGATCCGGGCGCTGGGGACCTGATATCAATCTGTGGTGGATCATTCTGCACCACATTGTATCGCCAGTTCGTTGCAGCAGCTTGATTTCCATGTATATCGGTTGCTGTAACCTCCAACACGAGTTCACCGATTTCAGAAGGCACCTGATATGAAAAAGAGGGTTCTGTACTTTTACCCGGCGTCGTATAACTCTCCTGGTAGATAGACACACCGCCTGTCGAAACCTGAAGATTTGCTATTCCGGTTTCATCGGAAACATTTAGCTGAACATCAATCGATGAACCGGCAAACAGATTGGTGTTTTGTATCGGACTGGTAATGGCCGCATTGGGGGCAGACATATCAGCAATCAGCTTGAGATCCAGCTGATATGGGTCTGATTCCTGCCCCTGATCATCGGCCACTGTAATAACAGCCCTGATGTCATGTTCGGCATTACTCAATCCTAAATCAGTGAATGGCATAACCAATCGTTCAACAAGTTCCGGAGTAGGAACAAAGCCGTTTGAATCGTCTCTTACCAGCGATAGGCGTGGGGATGCTTCTGCATCGACAAAAACATCCAATTTTACTGAAGCCAGAAATCTGTCATCCCGAGCCACCACATCGAGCCTCAGCTCATCTGTACTGTAAAAGGCGGTCTGATTGGCTGTTACGGCACGTATGATAGGCGGCTGATCAGCATATACAGCGACTATGAATTGTGCCTCACTCGTATTGCCAACCCTGTCTCTTGCCCGCACGACAACCGGATAACGATCGAAACGCACCGAATCCAGATGTCTGAATGGCGGTGCAGAGACTAACTTTAAAGCTGAATATGCCTTCAATGTGCCTGGTATCGCCTGTGGCGAGAAATCTGTACCACTGAGAATGTCGGCGCTGTCACCCGTTAACAGATAGCCTTGTCCATCTATCTTCCTGATACCGGTAAGCTCTAACTCTTCGACACCGACATTGTCATAACAAGTAACCTTAAAAACAAACTGACTCTCTTCGACTACTGCAGCAATGTCATCACCACCATCCGTCTCGTTGATAGGTGGGGATGCGATATTCACAACAGGCAGTTGTTCATCCTGTCCCAGGGTTACATTGACTAGGTTACTTGTTGAATTTTGTCCTGATGAATCATACGCAATCGCATAGATGCTTAAGGGTTGCTCACCAGAAATGTTTTCCTGTGTTTGATAGAGAAAGACGTAAGGTGCACGGTGTGCTGTTCCGACCAGATTATCGTTGACGTAGAAACTGATATGCGAGAGTTCCAGATCGTCACTCGCCTGTGCACGTAACTCAACCGGTAGGCCGGATACCAGATGGGTGCCTTCCGTAGGATGGCTAACAGCAACAGTTGGTACTTGGTCGCCCTTGACAGGGATACGCAAAATTTCTGACTGGGCAGTTGCTTGATGAAAATCAACTGCGTTTGCTTTCAGGTTCAAGGAGCTTCCCTGCCACTCATTTTTTATGTCAAGGTGAAATGTGTGCTGATGCACCTGATAAATAAATGACCCTGAATCTCTGGTTTCAACATCCTGGAAAAAGTGGTTGTCAACCACCTCATCATTCACAGACAGCGTAATCGAAGTGCCGGCAGCCAGTACATCGTCAGCCGCCTCGACAGTAATATCCAGTTGCTGTCCGACTGTTGCCGATGCGCCAGGAATCGGACTGATGATATTGACTATCGGTTGCTCATTTTTCAATACACGAATCAGTTTTGCATCAGAGTCTGCATGGGAGCCGTGGGAGTAGATTCGTGCATAGATATTGACACTGGTCTCATTCGTGCTGATATGGGGTGTCTCCGCCTGCGCTCTCCACACTTCAAAGTAATGGATTTTTCTTGGGTTATTCGGATTTTGCCTCTCTTCGAGGAAGGAAAAAAGCTTTCAGCTATTTTTTTACCGTCGGAGAAGAACTCAACATAGCTGATCCCACTCGACGAGGCGGCATCATCCTTTTCACCGAGATCGGAGGCAACCTGCAACAGGTAGGGAGTCGCCTCAACGATTCTTTGCGAGTTCTTGGGCTTTTCCAATTCAAAACTCGGTACATCTACAGATTTTTCTTTTTCGACAACGACCAGTTGGTCCGTCGATTTTGTCATCTGACCGGCGCTATCATAAGCGATTGACCAGATGATGAGTTGATGACCCTCCATATCCTGTGTCACAGGAAGACTCAACTCATACGGAGCTTGCAATCGTCTGCCAATCCTTTGTCCATCTAGCCAAAACTCTACTGCCGCAATCCCTAGGTCATCTTCAGCCTGCGCCTTTAAAAACAGTGTTTCACCAACTAAAACCGCCCGTGGCAGTTGAAACTCGATTTCGGGAAGGGCATCATTCGAAACAATTGATATATCTGTTTCAATCGAAGGATCACGTAGTAGATGGACATTGATAGACACCGGGTTACTGGCCGTGATCAATGCATTCGCGTTGATACCTTGGCCTTCATCGAAAAAGAGAATACCTGACGCGAAATCAGGTAACTCATAAACGACTTCAATCGGGTAGCCGGGGGTCTCTAACCCCCAGCCCCCACAACACCCTGCATGCGGCTCCGCACAGGGCGTTTCACTTGGAATGGTGAAG
>JAHXHU010000268.1 GCA_025656375.1 Candidatus Thiodiazotropha sp. (ex Ustalcina ferruginea)
ACTAAAAGCGTTGATCAGATACTGGAAAAAGTGGGGCGAGCCAAGGTTGTATTGCAAAATGGATAATATGTTTAGGACACTACACTAGCCTCATTGGAAATATCCGGACAGCTCGATACGCTACTAGGTAGAGCGGACGAATGAACCGCCCGGTTGAAAATGAGTCGCATAAAGTTCGCCTAGATAAATGGTTATGGGCAGCACGCTTCTTCAAGACCCGTCAGACCGCAACTGAAGCCATCAATGGAGGCAAGGTCCACCTCAATGGTCAGCGCACAAAACCAGGCAAGGAGATCAAAGAAGGGTCTCATCTACGCATCCACAAAGGGGCTTTGCAGTGGGAGATCATAGTGCGAGTTGCGGCAACTCAAAGGAGACCTGCCGTCGAGGCACGCAACTTCTATGAAGAGCTGCCAGCAAGCATCGAGCGACGCGAGAAGATGACAGAAGCAATACGACTGGAGCGTTCGCTCACGCCTCGCTCAGCCCATGGCAGGCCCAGCAAGAAGGAGAGACGCATGATTCACCGTTTCACTGGAAAATCAGAATAGAAGACTATGGATCAGGATGCCTTTCGTCGTACTTATCGAGAGATGAATGAGCGCCATTGTGCTTTTGAAAAGAGTCTCATGGCCCGTCACTGTGATTGTTCCCAAGCCAAAAAAATCTGTATCGCTGAGCGTGAAGGGGTGCATTGTCTTTCAGACGAAGCGCAACAACAGTGTCTGGAATTACTGGATACACTTCGCCTTCAAGCCCGCTTTGCTCTGAAGTCCAATAATGACAACGAAGTCCTTCCTCATGGTAAGGCAATGCGCCTTCAGGTGGGAGGATTGCGGGGACTCTTTTCAGCCCTTCACCCTGATCAGTCAATACCCGTCGCTATTGAAGATGTCTTTGAACTGATCAATCAGGCTAAAGAGACCTATCAAAGATTGGACAACTTTCCCTATCAAACCCTTATTCAACAGGTGTCCGCTTATAAAGGCAGGCAGCGCAGTATTAAATAAGAAAAATGTTTTTTCTGATTAACCACCACACTCAGCTATATTGCGTAGGTGTTGAATGGTCATTAAATCAAGGTGTTCTGAAACGTTAATACGAGGATTTGAGTGGACTTCCAGCGCGTTATGGTGGGGCAGGGCCACACCCAAATAGCCGGGGGTGTAGGGTGGGGCCCTGCCCCACCAATCACGGCTGACTAAGGTCGCACATATTGGATCTTTAGAAGTTAAGTAAGTGCCATTAGTATTTGCAACCTATAGATAGTAGGATCGATTGGTTTGATCCCCTATTCTCAGTTCAGAGGTTCGATGGCTGAGTAAGGTAGGTAATCAGGTATTTTTTTAAGTGGGTGTCTGGGTTATTTTGTCGGTGTAGCGCGGGTTGAATTCCCGCACTTTTGCATCGAGCAGGTCGTCGAAGAAGAGCGAGCGATCCTTGGGCGGCAGGTCCGGATCAAACCCTCGCCGCTGCTCGGCTTCATCGTCCTTACTTATCCAGCTCAGGCAGGTTAAACAGCAACTCTACCAGAGCGCGATTGATGTAGTAGTTCTCGCGACCAAGGCGGTGTTTGTGCAAGATGCCGTCTGCCGACAACGCATCGAGATACCGTGTTGCAGTTGCGCGCGACACCGTAAGGTCATGTTCCAGAAATGCGACCTTGGTATAGGGATGACGAAAAATATTGTTAATTAGATCCTGGCTGTAAAATCGGTAATCCTTGCGAATGCGCTGCTTGTACTCTTGCAATAATACCCGAATCTCTTCAATCAGCCTGGTGGTGTGCCGAGCTGTAACGGCGACTCCATGCAGCATATACACCAGCCATGGCTCCCAGTCATGGTTATCGCGTACCTGTTGTAGCCCTTGGTAGTAAGCCGACTTGGTCTGGCTGATATAGCGGCTTAAATACAGAATCGGCATATCCAGCAAACCTTCTTTCACCAGAAACAGAATATTCACAATGCGTCCAGTGCGGCCATTACCATCATAAAAGGGGTGAATGGTTTCAAACTGATGATGAATCAGCGCCATCCGCACGAGTGGATCGAGCTTGCTATCGTCATGTATAAAGCGCTCCAGCACCGACATCATCTCCGGCACTTCCTCAGGAGATGGCGGTTCATATACCACCTCACCCGTTTGCTCATTCTTCAGCTCTGTGCCGGGGGTTTTACGAAAACCGGCATCATTACCTTCCAGCACTGCCTGCACAGCAAGAATGGTGTTAAGCGTAAGTAAGCCACTGTCCCGCACCTGCTTAAAACCGATAGCCAGCCCCTCTGCATAATATGCCACTTCCTTGCTCATCGGATCAGCATTCTGTGGCTGAATCTGATATTTGTAGAGTGCATCCTGGGTGGTGATGATGTTCTCGATCTCGGAACTGCTTTGTGCCTCTTGCAATGACAGCGTGGAAATCAATAGACCTTCATTAGGAATCGTGCGAGCAACCCCTTTCAGCTCCGCCAGATAGCGATGCGCAGACACCAGCGCCCGCAACACAACATCTGTCTCCAGTGAATCCGCAGGCGGAAATAACATTATGGAATAAGTGCTCATAGTGCCTCAAAATTGAGAATTTTTGTCAAGACTTGCTCATATATACACAATTTTGATCAACAAAGCCATTTGCTTCTCATATTATTCAATTATTGAGAGGGTCAGGTCGGTGTTCTCAAATGGCGAGGTTCTTGAGCATCTGGTCTACCCCGAGGGCGATCGCCTCGTCCTTATTGGCGTTCTTGCACTCGATCACCAGCACCGGGATGCCGTTGACGAGAAAGACCACATCCTCCCGCGTGCCGTAGTGGCCGTTGTGAAAGGCCCACTCTTAGGTGACCTCAAAATCGTTGCGTGTCGGGTCGTCGTAATCAATCAGGATCAGGTCGCGCTCGCACTTTTCCTCGTGGTCGAAGAACTTGCCCCGGTTGCGCAGGTGCTCAACGAATTCCCTGTTGCCGTAGATGTCGGTGTGGAGATGGCGGAACTGCCCGAGCAAGGTAATCCCCCCAAAAAATAACGGGGTTCAAAAGTAGAATTTTCCAATTATGATTACGAAAAGGAGAATCTACAATGAAGAAGTCCCG
>JAHXHU010000286.1 GCA_025656375.1 Candidatus Thiodiazotropha sp. (ex Ustalcina ferruginea)
ATGCTTAGGGTTCAGCTGATCCAGTAAGTTCGGGTGCAGGAAACTTTGCTGGTTGGGATTGGCTGTCTTGGGCTTGCTCAATTATCCACCTCTGTTTCGTCCAGGTTTTCTTGGTTTTTACTGCTTTTATGGACGTATATTTTACCAGATACAAGCACTTATTTCATATAAATCATTGCGTTATGAGTATTTCAGGGTCGACTAAATAATACGCAGCAAATCCCGTAATCGTCACGATACTCCTTGGATAAAAGTAAGCAAAAAGTGTATCCCATAAATGAGCTATGGGAATTAAACCCAGGTAGGAGAAAAATTGGTAAGGCTATTATGGCGGAATACAGTTGCGTAATTGGTATGAACTATAGAGTCATACAAATAACGATGTGCATTATTACTTTGAGCCATCCATTGTTGAGATCCTTAACAACTTATATTCTCTAAATTCTTGTTTGTGTCAATAGTAATAAGAATCTGTTTGGCAAACGTAAGCGCAGACGACTAAAGTTAATTAATATCGACTGCTGTATGTAGTACCGCAATATATACAGGTTATTAACCCGTCAATAAAAATATTTGATTTATAATGCGGGCATGAACAAAGAAGATGCTCGCAAATTGCTACCTTCGGCACAAGAGGAAAAAAGAAAGTTAGTGATCAAGTTGCGGAAGAAAGATCAATTAATACAAACTGCAGCAGAAACTATTGGCGCTTGTATAAAGCGTTACAAACTGGAAGGTCCAGCATCATTAATAGCAAGAAACCGAAGCCCTGAAACTGGTACGACCAGGCAATTAACGCAAGAACATGAGATGCACTTGCAGAAATTGATCGCTGACAAGTCAGCGGATCAGATCATGCTGGCTTGTGCCTTATGACACGTAAGGCCGTTATGGAATTGATCAACCAAGAGACGAGTATTAAGATGCCTATACGGACAGTCGGTAATTATTTAAAACGTTGGGGATTTACGCTGCCAAAATGTTTAAAGCTTGGTTGGTTGAGCATGTAGGTGAGATTGGGAACCTCTATCTGCCTTCTTATTCGCCATAAATATAATGCTAAAGCAACTCATGGTAAAAGTAATTTCACATATACGCACGTTGCAGAAATATTCACGAGGAATGGCAGAGTATTTTCAGCATAAAATAATCAGGTATGCCGCGTGAAAGGCAAACAAATTGCTGGGTTAATAGGCTCCTAAAATGATAAGTATACGCATACGGATTTTTTTCTCGCTATCGTTGCTTTAACTGCAGTTTCTACCGCCTTCCTTGTCGCATACCGAGGTATTGAGGCAAAACTACATCTCACGGAACATACACTCCAAACGCTGGATGATGTCCGATCTCTATCGAAGCTTATCCACCCACTTCAGAAGGAACGTGGACTTTCTGCAGGCCATCTGATCAACTACGATGAACTATTGTACGGCATGCTCCTGAAGCAACGTGAGATCACAGAATCCAGCTGGGCTAACCTAGGCACAGCTGAGCTTTTGCAGGATCAGGAATTTGCTCAGAGTTTTCCTACCCATTTGACAGCAATGCGTCAGCGCATAGATTCTGGTACTGTGCAGTGGGATGAAGTTAAGGAGTTCTATACATCTACGGTGCAAAGATTAATAGAGCTGATAGTTATTGATGTGGCAAAGCTGGATCATACAGAGGGTATCTCATATGAACTGCAATCACTCTCTTATATTGCCTCTTCGCGGGAAAACCTGGGATTGATTCGGGCCACCTTAAATCGAGGCTATCAGCAAGGCCAGCTTTCCAAAAAGGAGTTTGAATATCTCATTAGCCTTTATGGGACTTTTACTAGTAACCTTAGGACCTTCGAAGCCATCTCCAAAACTCATTTTAAGGAGACAGCTGATTCAGCCTGGTTAGTAGAGCTCCGGTCTGAGATGTTTCACTCAGTCATTTACAAAATCGATAACACGCTAAACACGGGGGGGAAATTAGTTTCTGGCAATGCATTGGCATGGTGGCGTGAGGCGACCCTTGTCATTGATACCATGAAAAGAACAGAAGATGCCATCCTCGACCAGATTAAACGTCAAGTATTGGACCAGATCAAATACTATAAAAACTATCTTTACTGGTACGCGTTTTTTGCTATTATTACTCTGACTACCGTCACTCTGCTAACTGCCTTCACTGTCTACCGTATACTCAAGGCACTATCCATTCTCATACACTCATTGGAAAATGTGGAAAAAACTGAGGACTTCGGCCTCCGCATCAATACTTGGTCTAAGGATGAATTCGGCCAAATCTCGCATTCTATCAATAGCCTTCTCAGCTATACCGACAAAATAATTAAAGATAAAGAGTTTCTAGCGACTACTGATATGCTGACTGATACCATGAACCGGCGCAGTTTTGTCGCTGCATCTAAAAAGGAGATACAGCGTAGCGAGCGCTATGGAATCCCTCTTTCAATGATTTACTGTGATATCGACTTTTTCAAATCGATCAATGACCAACATGGCCACGCAGCAGGTGATGAGATCCTGAAAATATTCGCTACCACACTCAAGCAGAATGTCCGCATTAATGACTACGTTGGCCGATGGGGTGGTGAAGAGTTTGTAATATTAGCAGTTGAAACAGACCTTGCCTCGGCTGAAAAACTATCAGAAAAACTACGCCGAAACATCATGGAAACTTCTGTTTTGAATGTGGGTCAAGTGACGAGTAGCTTTGGTGTTGCGGAAAAGAAGAAAGGTGAAATATTCGAAAAGTTATGTGAGCGAGCAGATCAAGCACTTTACAAGGCAAAAAACAGTGGGCGCAACAAAGTGTGCTTGTCAGAAGCAATCAAGACAGGTAAAGCTAACTAGTCGACCCTGAAATATTTATTTCAAGCACTTAACCAAACAGCAGACTCTGTTTTGCAAACAGAAAGAACCGTACGGTCTTGATGTTTTTAAGCACAAAAATAACCTCCCTCATCCATTTTCTGAAGTTGGAGGCAGCTGCTGCCATCAGCAGGTTAATCTGATCCCCAGCAAAGCCTTTGAGAAAGTTCCTTTTTAACCGGTGGTCACTCTTTAAGTGCCCGATCACCGGCTCAATCCCTGC
>JAHXHU010000404.1 GCA_025656375.1 Candidatus Thiodiazotropha sp. (ex Ustalcina ferruginea)
AACACGGTATTATGATGACTCAAGGCCTGATTTCCTTTTTGTTGATCAATGACTTGTCGCGATTTCATTGTATCAAAACAAGGGGGGGGTTCAGGCCTTTCTCGTTAAGTATTTATGGGACAGCAGTGGTCTAAAATAAACGCCTTATGTTCAATAGAATGGTTTTCGTGCCACCCTCTTCAAATGCTGGTCGCTCTATCCAAGTCGTGCGAAAATCTACATCGAGCTTTCCAATGGTGTAGTCGATACGGTTCTCCCATAGTATTTCACTGCTTGGTGTTGAATTGAGATGATCTAAAAGAAGCGAATCAGTGGAAGTCCGCAGGCGACTTTTAAAGCGCAAATTGCGTACTTTTAACAATCGGTTGTTATGGTAAAATATTTCCAAACTGGTGTACTTGCCGTTTTCTATTTCAGTTTCTACCCGATCAGTAAACGGGTCATCTTCATCATCAATGAACGAAGCTCTGCCACTTTGGCGGGTGTAATTGATATTGTAGGTTAGTCCGAAACCTGAATAACGTGATATGCGATGATTGTGTATGGCATTCAAATTCAGATTTTGTGAAATCAGATCATTTCTACCTGTATTTCTAGAATCATAAAGCGTTATCCCCAGATTTGTTGTACGCATTTCATTGGTTGCGTTAATACTATATGTCAGGCGATGAACGAGTGTCCCAATATTATCCTGTATATCAGATTGTTCGTATGAAATATCCTGCCCTATCGTCATAGAAGACCCCAGTGGTCCATTCCAATCGGACATCCAGTTGCGATTTAGGTTGTGAGATATATTTGCACGATAGATCTGTTCGTCATCTGTTCGTGAGTTGGTTTCATTCGATAGGTCCAGACCGGTACCATAACTGTAGAAAAATTCACCTAACGGTATCAATTTTGAATTGTAATTAGCTGATATCGTTTCGAAATAGCTTTTTTCTCTGACACTACCAGTTCGAGATTTACCACCAGCACCAATTCGCAGTCTCCAATGATCAGTCGGCAGATAGATCACTGAGATCGAGCCACGTATCTCATCTTCGGTGCGCTCTTCGTTAACTTCGGCTTCACTCTTTAAAGACTTCATCAAAAAATCACCACGCAAACTTAATGGCATATTCTCAGAACGCCAGTGAAAGACAGTTCCGACTCTGCCTTGTGTTGTCTTGACATTGTCCACATCATTATTGCTTTCACTACCATTTGCTCCTGCACTCGTTGCCAAGCTGAATCGAGGGCTTTGCGTATAGACATGCGTTACATCAGCCTGCCAATCTAGCTGCTCATCCATGAATAGAGAGCGCGTTCTGTCATTTGCAAGAAACGATGCATTCAATTTATGTTTACCACGATGAATAAAACCGCTGACAATGGCCCGATTACTACGCTCTGTATCAGCTGTCTGCAGATCTTCACGTTCATCATGAAACATGATTAAAATTAACACTCATGCCGCCGGCTAGAGGCCTGTATGATTGACGTATCCCGTAGCGCATGAAACGCTCTTCTTTTCCTGGATCAAGCGGATCACTGTCATCAACTCTGCTATCCTTGATGTCGACATAAGCTGTAAATGGAAAGCGGCTCAGGTGGAACAGGTTGACTTCACCAGCGCCAGAAAGTACAACATTCTCAGTCTCATTACTGCTCTCTTTTATATCTCTACTTGCTGATAAACGGCCATTCCAATTACCGAACCATGGTTGCCAGATATAGCTACGCGCAGCAACATCTCCAGTAATGGATTGCTGAAAGGTTTTATTGCCTGACTCGGGTAATACCTCGCGAAAGCGCACACCTATACTTCCAGAAATATCGACTGGTGGCAATCCAAGATCAAGTCCAAGTACCTGTCCAGATGTTGCATAAAGAGTTCCCATAATTAAGACTAACAGACCACATTTCTTCATCACCTGGGTTCGGACATCGTTTCCCGATGCCCCCGGTTATGATTCCGAATGATTGCCTGGTCCAGTAGCTACAGGTCGCGTATTGAAATAATCTGGATCTGTATACCGAATGTCTGCTTCATCGTGCAATCGATCTTTAGCAGTTTGTACTGCCAACTCTCGTTGTTGTCGTAACCACAACTCTTGCGCCCGCTTGCGCACTTTTTCAAGTGGATTAACCTGTGATTCAATCCTTTCATGCAGAAGAAAAAGTGCCATCCCCTCCAACAGGGTGGTTGGTCCGGAAACCTCACCTATCTCTAGTTGAGAGATGACGGCCTCTGCCTGTATGCCCAGCATGCCTTGATGGAGATAACCCAAGTCACCTCCGATTGCCGATGATGAATCATCAGAATAACGTTTAGCAGCATCGCTGAACGCCAACCCGGCCGATATATCACTTCTCAGGCCTTGCAATATTTGTTTCTTGTTTTCCCAATCAGTGCCATTATCCCACGGTGGTACCTTCAGCAGTATCATGGAGACTCGAGTTTGTGGTGGTGAGGTGAATGTTTCTGAATTATTTTGGTAGTAATTCAGAAGTTCTGAGTCAGTAGGTGCTTTTACAGCATCACGCACTTTTTCTTCAAGCTGTCTTATACGGTCTCTACGCTCCAAGCCTTCATGTAAAACAGACAAGATGTGATTATTTGCATCCTCCCAGCCGGATGATTTGACATAATGTTGCAGATTTTTCTCAAATTCTACTTGAACCATACGCGCATCCGGTTCAATGCCTTGGCGTAAAGCTTCCTGATGCATCAATAGTTCACCTACTAGAATGTCACCGATCTCCTGGCGATATGCGATGAGTTCAGCTTCGGGTGGCTGGCCGTGGTAGAAGCGGCGGCGTGCACCTAAATGCAAAGTGGTCTGATAGGTAGAAAGGAGAATAATTTCCCCGTTTACACTGGCGAATGCAGGTGGGGACGATTGATCTGATTCATTAACATAACCAGCATATGCTGAGTTAAAAACTGTAAACACAAGGAGAATCAGTAAAGTTACAATCACTAGGTTAATTGGCCAGTACAGATTGTTACTGATCACTGCTGTCCCATAAATACTTAACGAGAAAGGCCTGAAAACCCCCTTGTTTTGATACAATGAAATCGCGACAAGTCATTGATCAA
>JAHXHU010000360.1 GCA_025656375.1 Candidatus Thiodiazotropha sp. (ex Ustalcina ferruginea)
CCAGTACGGCGCGAACGATACCAAATTTGGCATCGACGACCATCAGGATACCGACCAGCAGATTCAGCACAACCATAAGCTGTAATAAAAAAAATGAAGACGGCAGGTCCTGTGGAGCGCGGCGCAACAGACAAAGCTCGACTGCGGAGATTAACAGTGCCTTCAAAGTTCGTTTCCAAGGGTTCGATCGATTGCCAGTGGATTCCATGCCTGACAAACCGGCATCACCTCCAGGGCATTTATATTGACATGGGCAGGCAGGGAAGTTACCCAATAGACCATCTCGGCAATGTCTTCCGCTGACAGGGGGTGGGTGCCGGTGTATACATCGCCGGCTTTACCGGCATCCCCTTTCATCCGCACCAGGGAGAACTCCGTCTCCGCCAATCCGGGTTCAATGTTAGTGACGCGAAGTGGCGTCCCCAGCAGATCGGCCCTCAAACCCCTGGAGAACTGCTTCACAAAGGCCTTGCTCGCCCCATAAGCATTCCCGCCTGGATAGGGCCAGTTACCTGCCACTGAACCGATATTGACAATATGACCCCGCCTCCTTTCGACCATTCCGGGTAAAATCTGTCGGGTAATACGCATCAGGCCCTTGATGTTGGTGTCGACCATTGTCTCCCAATCATTGATATCAACTTCGTAGGCCGGTTCCATACCCAAGGCCAGTCCTGCATTATTCACTAATACATCAATACCCTGAAATGAATCTGGAAGTGCGGGAAGAAAATCCTCTACCGCCTGTCGGTCGGTCACATCCAATGGCTGAATATGTACCCGACAATGACTTGAGAGGGATGCCTGCAGCTCCTTTAGTCGATGCAAACGCCGGGCGCACAATACAAGATCATCACCTGCCGCTGCGAAGCGACGTGCGCAGGCCTCACCAAATCCAGACGAGGCACCGGTTATCAAGATACATTTCTTCATCGTTTCTCAATCATGGCAATAAAAAAGTGGATTTCAGATGCGTTGGCAAGTCATTGTAATCAAGCCAGCATACCAAGCCTATACTTATCGACAATGAAAGCACCCTCACTTCTGATCCCTATCACAGCTTTGTCCAAATCTTGAATAGCCACAGGGGAAGGCCCCAATTAGAACAACAACCAACAGCGTCAAGATGCCGAGATTTCCAATCCTTGAGTAGGGCGTATCACCCTGCATCGGTAAGATTTCCCCTTTCAACACATCAACTTCCAATAAGGGCGATCGCACCACAATCTCCCCTCTGGGTCCAATAATCGCTGAGATACCGGTATTTGTTGAGCGGAGCAGATAGCGTCCTGCCTCCAAAGCCCGCATCCTGGCAATCTGCAGGTGCTGGTAGGGAGCCAATGATTTACCAAACCAGGCGTCATTGCTTGCATTGATGAGATAGGCTGCTTCCGGCAGCGCTTGAATCATCTCACTGCCGAATGCATCTTCGTAACAGATCGACATCCCCGCCTGGTACTCCCCGACTCGCATCAGTGGTTTTTCCTCATGACGAGTACTGAAATCCGACATCGGAATAGTAAACAGATCGATCAAAGGCCAGAGCAGTCGCTTCCATGGCAGATATTCGGTAAATGGCACCAGGTGACGTTTATAGTAGTGGTCTCGCTCATCATTACCCAACGCAACCATGGCATTGAAATAGTGTTCGCGGGCCTCGTCCATCTGCACAACACCGAACACCAGGTGAGTGCCCTGTTTTTGTACTGTGTTTTCGAGAGGCTGAATGAAGGGTTCATCGACCTGAAACTGAAATGCGGATACAGCGGTCTCCGGCCATACCACCAGATCACGATCGAGATTTTCTTTTGTCTTTTTCGCATACAAGACCAAACTGGGCACCAACTGCTCGGGTACCCACTTTTCCGCTTGTGGAATATTACCCTGCACCATAGCAACTCGGAGAGGATCACCGATTGGCTGGCTCCAATGGGTCTGCCCCCCCAACCAGCCGCCCAACCAGATCAAAGCCAATCCGCCCCCCACCCCTAGTCGGATTCGTCCAGGGGTGGTTAGCGATAACAGCAGACCAGCGGACACCAGTACCATCCAACTAATCCCCAACACACCTAACAGGGGCGCATAACCCGCCAACGGAGAATCAATCTGTGAGTAGCCGATCTGCAACCAGGGAAAGCCCGTCAGAAACCAACCACGCAACCACTCCATCAGTACCCATAGGGCAGGAAATACCAACACGAGCAAGACCGCTCTTGAAGCGATGAAACGTCCCGTCAGCCACCCCAGGCAAGCATAATAGAGGGCCATCAAGGCGATGAATCCAAGGGTCAGAACAAGGGGAAAAAGCCAACCCAGATCGCCAAACTGGGCAACACTGACATGCAGCCATGAAACCCCGCTACCCATGATACCCAGACCATACGCAAAACCTGTCTGAAACGGTGAGTTGTGTCTATCCAACCACAGGATAAACAGCAGCGCCGGTCCAATAACGGCCATTATCCAGAGATTGAAAGGGGCGTAGGCCAGGGTAGTCATTGCACCTGCCGCTAACCCCAGCAGACGTGGATATTGCAGCAATCTTGTCAGTGTGTAATTACCAGTTAGCTGCAAAATTAGACCCGAATGTTACTCAATCTGTTATCAGACCCGCTAATCATTTGAAATGTAGTGGGAAAGCTTGGTATCGATCTGGGTGGTGTGGAGGGCAAACCATTCAAACAGATAACTGACGATATCGTCCAATTCAATCTCCTCAGATCTATATTGGTGAATCTTGTCAGTTAATAGTGCCAAGAATATCTCATGTTCCTTTATATGCCTCTCTCGATCCGGGTAGGTCACATCAAACATGATGTTCTCTTCGCTGGTGAAATGAAACACTGCATATTTCTTCACCTCATTAAGATGTCTGAGGATTCTCTCTTTTTGTATACCCTCCTGCGGTGCTAGAGACACATCGCGAATCAAGCCAAGAAAGATCTTATGCTCGGAATCGATTCTCTCATGTCCTACTTCGAACGCTGAGCGCCATGGAAGGCTGAAAGCCGAGGCGGTTAGTCCCCGGCAGCCGTGAGGCGAGACTGTAGACCCGCCGTGCCTTGCGCCAG
>JAHXHU010000101.1 GCA_025656375.1 Candidatus Thiodiazotropha sp. (ex Ustalcina ferruginea)
GGCGCAAGGCACGGCGGGTCTACAGTCTCGCCTCACGGCTGCCGGGGACTAACCGCCTCGGCTTTCAGCCTTCCATGGCGCTCAGCGAATGTTAGTCGAGCAGTTAAAAAATGCCTGAGCCACGAAAACATACCATTCTTGCCATCGACGACCACCCACTCTTCAGAAAAGGGGTCTCTGACCTGATCGGCATGGATGATACGCTGGAGTTGATTGGTGAAGCAGCCAACGGACCGGATGGCCTGGCCGTGGCGAAGCAGTTTAATCCAGACTTGATCCTACTCGATATCAATATGAAAGGCATGAACGGGCTGGAGACGCTAAAGGCCATCAAGGATCAGGATATCGACTCGCGAATTCTCATGTTGACCGTCTCCGATAACGAAGAGGATGTATTGACTGCTTTGAGAAGCGGCGCAGACGGCTACCTTCTCAAGGATATGGAACCTGAGGACATTTTAAAATCTATTCGTAAAGCAGTGCAGGGCACTGTGGTGATCAGTGACCACCTGACACAGCTACTTGCCAAGGCACTTAGGGAAGATGACAGGATTAACGAGCAAGATTCAATCACCGCCCTTACCGCCAGAGAGCGGGAGATTCTGCAGCAGATTTCTCACGGTATGAGCAACAAGCAGATTGCCAAGACTCTGGAGATCTCAGAGGGTACGGTCAAGGTACATGTCAAGCACCTGCTGAAAAAGCTCAACCTTCACTCCAGAACTGAGGCCGCCGTGTGGGCACTCAATTCAGAAAAAAATGCGGCTCGATAAAATACTATTAACCCGACAACCTATGTTCAGGTTAATAAAAACGGTAATCTTTTCGGATGATTGGCAATCATCCCATGAGGGTAACAATAACTCAGCAACCTATAACTACATCGGATTCTGGCAAAATCATCAATTTATTACATAGGCAAGTTCTCAGATACTTATAAATTAGGGTGAACCCTAATATTTCACCCTACAATTTCCAGCAGCCTTACCTCACCCTACCTCTAAGTTAATACCTACTACCTATTTTGGGGTATTTTGCACTACCAATAATTTGGTGACTCTTTGAATTTATTTAATTTTTGCTTAATTTATCCCATAGAAATTTGATCCGTATCAAAGCAGTTGGCCAGACCAAGTGAAACACTTCACACCAGTCATTGATTGGCGCAAAGTCGACGCTAGATGACAACTTTTTTGCCACCCTCATTTGAGGCATAACTGTTGCGGACATCCATCGATAGATTTCAGTTACTTCGCGGTGACCTGAGTGGCCGCCGTCGCAGGATTCGCCCACCCTGGTCTCAACCAGAGTCACTCTTCACCGACCTGTGTCAGCGTTGTGCTGAGTGTACCGATGCATGCCCAACCCATGTCATCGAGAACGGGGCGGAGGGTTTCCCGATAGTCAACTTTTCGCAGGGCCATTGCACCTTTTGTGGCGACTGCGTCAAAGCTTGCAAGCACCAGGCTTTAACCTTCCCTACCGAACTGACGACACCGCCATGGGCACTGGATGTCATGATCGATGGATCCTGTCTGTCAATCAATGGGGTGGTCTGCAGAAGCTGTGGCGATGTCTGCGAAGAATCAGCAATCCGTTTCAAACTGGAGACGGGAGGACGCTCAACACCACTACTTGACCAGCTCAGTTGCTCTGGTTGTGGCGAATGCGTATCGGTCTGTCCCTGTCATTCCATAACCATTACACCTACGCAGCAGGAACATGCGGCATAACACATCAATGTGGGGAGATATTCATCCATGAATATATGCAGTCTGATCGTTCATACCAAACCGACGACGGGACCTTTGGTCTCCGAGCGTCTGCAAGCATTCCATGGGGTCGAGGTCCATGGAGGATCGGAGGAAGACAAACTGATTGTCACTGTGGAGGACGAGGGTGAAACGGTCTCTCCGGTGTCTGACAAGATGAATGCATTACGCGACGTTGAAGACGTCGTTAATACAGTACTGATTTACCACTATGGCGGTGAAGAGTCGATGGAGGAAATGAACCGTGAAATTAACTAGAAGAGACTTTATTAAGAGCAACGCAGTGGCAGCAGCAGCCTCAGTGGCTGGCGTTACCCTGCCGATAACTAATGCCGTAGCTGCTGATGCAGATGATGGTATTCGCTGGGACAAAGCAGCCTGCCGTTATTGCGGTACCGGCTGTAGCGTCTTGATGGGCGTTAAAGATGGCAAAGTTGTGGCCAGTCAGGGTGACCCTGATGCACCGGTCAACAAGGGCCTGAACTGCATCAAGGGTTACTTTTTGCCGAAGATCCTTTATGGAGAGGATCGTCTGACCAAACCCCTGCTGCGCAAGACCAATGGCAAGTATGACAAGAACGGGAAGTTTGAAGCAGTTTCCTGGGACGAGGCCTTCAAAACAATGGCCGAGAAATGGGTCGCTGCCCGTAAAGCCAAAGGCCCGAAAGGTATCGGCATGTTTGGCTCCGGACAGTGGACAGTTTGGGAAGGCTATGCCGCTTCCAAATTGTTGAAGGCAGGTTTCCGCTCCAACAGCCTCGAGCCTAATGCCCGTCACTGTATGGCCTCCGCCGTGGGCACCTTCATGCGTGGATTTGGTATCGATGAGCCGATGGGTTGCTATGACGATCTGGAACACGCTGATGTATTCGTGCTCTGGGGCACCAACATGGCGGAGATGCACCCGATTCTCTGGTCGCGTCTCACCGACACCCGCCTGACCAAGCCGGGTTGTGAAGTCCACGTACTCTCCACCTATGAGCATCGTTGTTATGAACTGGCTGATAACGGTATGGTTTTCGAGCCTCAGACCGATCTGGCCATTCTTAACTATATCGCCAACTACATCATCCAGAACAAGGCGTATAATAAGGCGTTCATCGACAAGCATGTGAACTTCACCAGGACACCAACCGACATCGGTTATGGCCTGCGCGCCACAGACCCTCGCGAGAAGGCTGCCAAGAACCGGAATCGGGTAGCCGGGGGTCTCTAACCCCCAGCCCCCACAACA
>JAHXHU010000439.1 GCA_025656375.1 Candidatus Thiodiazotropha sp. (ex Ustalcina ferruginea)
TGCCAGGCGATTCGGCCGATAAAGCCGGTTACAGGTCACCTCTTCCATCAAGCTTGGATAGCTGTGAATATTAACCAGCATATCCATTGTCACCTTACTCTTAGGTGGAGCAGCATGGCAGGCCACATAGTCCTTTGACAGGGCCACATAAGGCAGCAGCTCATAAAAGCGTTCCATCTCCTGCTTGTAGGCCTCGCCACGAGCACGTTTCACCTCCTTTGACCAGAGTAGTCCTTGTGGCACGCCCTCTTTACCGATCTCCTCTGAAAAACTGTCATGGTTACCCCGTACATAGAATACTTGCTGAGGAAACCACAGCTTAAGCCTGAAGATGAGATCCATGATCAGCAAAGAGCTTTCCATTTCAGCCAATTTACCCTCCATCTCCGAATGGACGGCATCACCCAGGAATACCATCACAGCCTTGCCATCCCCCATCATTTCCAGGAATTCGTTATGACTCAATATGGTCAGTAGATTATCCACCTGAGCATGAAGATCACCCAAAACGATAGGGATCATCTTTTTCGGCAGACTTACCACTCCACCTGGCATATCTTTATTATTTCTTGGTCGTAGCGGTTCTTTTTCCAGAATCTGATTGATTGCATGAATATCAGCCAGTGCCTCGTCAGGCGATAGCAGTTCGACAGGACCACCAAAGATCTTTCGAACCTCCTGCAGATTCTCCATTCGACGCTTACTGATGCGTCGATAATCTTTCTCATCCAGCATCGGTGTCAATTGGACACCCGTATCATTCTCCAAACCTTTGAATAAAAGTGCATCGCCATCATGAACAATCGAAAGTTGACGCTTTGATATGGCGTTAGGATATTTAAAGATATTCCTCTGCAATTCATCCTCACGCCCAAGAATCAGGTAATCACCCTTGACCAGCCGCAGAAAACCGCTGATTTCAGAAAAGTAATGGTCCGGATTGAATAGGACGAAGCTCTCTTCCTCCTGTAATCCCTCTCCAGTTATAGACTTTTCACTATAGAGGTGCAGGCGGAATTTACCTTTCCCAAATGACAACTCAATAGGGTGGCCCTCGTAGGTAGGGGACCTTGATACTATTGTCCTGGAGCTGATAACGCTCCTGTAACCTCTGCTCGGTATATTGGGATGACTGTGAAAAAGCTGTTTTTAATTGGGCGAAGAATCCTTTTTTAGCATTACCAGAACCATGCGACATTATGAGCCTCGCTTCAACCACTGCGAAACTCACAGCATACAACCTTTTATGGCCATTTGTCGCCAATGGCAACCCGTGCAAATGTGATCGGGTGCTTGCTACTGGGTGAGTACGATTGCTTCCGCTTTTTCAAACTGAAATCCGCACGAATAGTACTCGTATCACACAAATTCTTGGGCGACCGTCTGGCAGAGGAACACTCACCCGAGTAATGCCCATAAATTATTTGTGGTAGGTCCTACCAAACACAGGTTTCACTGCAACAACCATGTGCGCTGATCACCACAATATCTCTTTCCTGGATCAGAAGCTCCAGGAGTGGAGGAGCTGTTCCTGCTCACCGGCATGATAGTACATCGGCGTTGGTCAGACAAATGACGAGGATAAGGACGGGTGAAAACCCGGGATAACGTCCCTATTCCTCCATTGGCTCCAACTGATAGGGGAGAATCTTATTAACAAAAAAAGCATCGGCCAACTCGATATTGACTGGCTTTTCTTCGATATCCACGAACGGTAGCTCGTAGTCGTTGTATCCCCGCAGCCCGGTGGTGAGGGAAAAGACGTTTTTGAATCCAAGCAGTTGCAGATTGAACGCAGTCAGGATGCTGCGATACCCAGAGCGGCAAACCACGATCACCGTCCGGTCACGAGCCTCGACAAGTTCCGGCTCGGTCTCCTCGAAACCCCATTCGCAGGCGGATTCCACGATGCCGCGGGGCACATTGAGACTGTCCAACACATGCATGGTGTCGAACTCATCCCGCTCCCGAACATCCAGCACCAAAACGTTTGGGTCCGCTTTTATCATCTCCTCCATGTCCCAGGGCATGATCTCGTTTACCGACTTCAGACGCTCGGCGAGTAGGTCTACTAATTTTTGCATAATGCAGCCTTTGGGGTGGATGGAGAACTCAGGTGGGGATGTTAACAACCCCTAATGCGCTTTTGTAGCGTTAAACCTTCACATCACAACAACACACAAATGATGTGGTTATTGCGGAGTGAAACTCGGTCGTTTTTTTACCACGTATCAACGACCATGTGTACTGGCTCCATCAGATTATCCAGCCACATGAAGATGAACCAATTCAGTTCAAATTTTCCCGATTGATATGGGTGATGCTTCCTTCATTTTTCATCGAGCAATTATTCAGATCTTAGTGGATCAGTTCTGCGAGCCGTCAGAAATAACCGAAGGTGGTTTCGGGGAGCGACGAAAAAACAGAGGCACCATGGTTAATGCAGGCAAGAAGGTCAAAGTAACGATCGCGGTTCCAACCAGCCCGCACAGCACGATTACACCGACACCACGATAGAGTTCAGTACCCTCACCTGGAATCAGGACCAGCGGTGCCAGTCCGCACACGGTCGTCAATGTCGTCATGGCGATGGGCCTTAGACGTATGGCGACCGCGTCGCGCACGGCCTGCTGTGCAGCCATGTTGTGTTTCCTGACATTGACCATGGCCTGATGCACAATCAGAATGGGGTTGTTGACCACGGTACCCATAAGGATGAGAAAACCAGGCATAGTGATCATATCGAATGGCTGGCTCATTGCTGGGTAGCCGATGGCCGGTAGCCAGGCACCGATCTGGTTCATCAACCAGAGCCCAACAAGTCCAGAAGCGATTCCCTGCGGAATAGTGGTCATGATCAACAAGGGATAACCCCAGTGGGAAAAGATAGCAACCAAGACCAGATAGATCAAGAGAGTCTTTGATCTCATGATGGATTTCGGGACTTCCAAGTCCCCGAAATCGACTCGATCTTCGACAACCTGTTATGGCCCCGGA
>JAHXHU010000226.1 GCA_025656375.1 Candidatus Thiodiazotropha sp. (ex Ustalcina ferruginea)
TCCTGACGCTGGGTCTGATGGGTTATACCCAATTCAGACTCACCACCATGATGGCCTTAACACCGATGCTCTTGCTGGCTATTGGCATTGGCCATTCGATGCAGATCACCCGGCGTTTTATGCAGGAGCTGCACAATACAGGCGATCATGAACAGGCCGCATTGGCTGCCATTCGTTACACGGTTGTACCGGCTGCGCTCTCCATCGGCACCGATCTGCATGGCTTTTTTGCGATCTCTTTTATCGATATCTCATTCTACAAGGCCTATGCCTATTTTGGCATTTTCGGTATGTCCACCTTGATACTGACTACCACTACGCTGATTCCGTTGCTGATGGTCAGCTTCCCACCCAATCTGCATAACAAAGAGGATGAGCGGGGATGGGAAAAGTGGTTGGCAAGAGGACTGACTGGGATGCTGACAGGTCCGATGAAGTGGATACCGGTCGTTGCGGTGATCGGGGTCTGGTTACTCTCTGCCAACCTGGCAGAGCTGGATCGTGGCTTTGCTGCCCTCCTGGCCGGTGAAGCGGGGCGTGCCGATCCGGAGATTGCCCGAATCCAGGATGAATTCGATATCATGCCCGGGGTGGAGAAGGGTATCCACTATCCCCGGGCAGCCTACAAGGACCACTACCTGTTGGGTGAGCTACTGACCGGGAATGGTGAGGTCAAGGCGATCGCCGATCTGCGATCCCTGTCGAGCATGATGCCGGGTGTGATCACGGCGAATATGGTGATTCGTTCCAAACAAGGCACACTTCCTCCCTGTGGATTGGATGCCTGGAATGAGGCGGGTGAGCGGGTCCTGGATGCCGATCACTGCTTTGATGAACTGGAGGATCCACCCCAGGGTATCTTCAATCAGGCCGATGTCCTGGGTGCCCTGTCAACATTCGAGGATTGGTTGCGTAGCCACCCGAATATCGGTTACACCGCCTCTTATGTGCAGTTTGCCAAGACCCTCAACATGATGCTCAATGCCCCAGCGGGTGAGCTGCCGACGGGGCATATGAATCTGTATGCCATACCTACTTTCGAGCATATGCGGAACAATACCTACGCCTATCAACTCTCAATGCATGATGAGCAGTTCCCGGATCCAGACCAGACGGTACAGCTCTACAATGGCATGTTGAATACCAGTGCAGAAGCCGGCGAACTCGATTCATTCGTCAATACCCGTAGTTGGGATGAAGGGATCATTGTTGGATTCGTCAATACCATGGACCCGAAACAGACCCATCAGACCATCCTCGATATCCAACGCTATCTACGTGATCATGCTGAGGCTCCCGGGATGGATCAATTGACAGTGGGCATAGAGGGGGGTGAGCGAATTACCATTCCCTCTGACAACAAGGCAGGCACAAGGACTATCGTTACCGGAGATACCATTCCCGGTAAGGCCGCCATTGGTGGATTTCTCGGCGTCACTGAAGCGACCCGTGATGTCGCTTTCAAGGAGTGGTTGAATGCACCGGTTGCTACTTCGTTAACCGTTTTTCTGATGACCTTGATCATGTTCCGCTCGTGGATGATTGCCTGCATCCTGATCAGCCTCTGTTTTATTACCCTGATGACCCAATATGGCCTGGGTGCCTACATGACTTCCATAGGTGAGTGGTCAGCCAACCTGGCATTTCATGTCCAGGTAGCTCTGAGTATCGCGATGGGATTGGGTGTGGACTATGGAGTCTACATGGTGTCGCGCCTGCGGGAGGAGATGCGTGCTTCCGGGGAGGATTGGCAGGCGGCACTGCAGACAACCTTGGAGACCACCGGTTCAGCGATCATTATTTCCATGGTGGTTCTGCTGGGTAGTTTCATCCCGTTGATGAATACTGAGTTGGCCAATCTCTGGTCCGTCAGTCTCTATATATCAGAAGCGTTGATCATGGATGTGATCATTGCATTGATAGTTTTACCATTGATGGTCCATTGGCTGCGGCCAAGGTTTGTATTTGGTAAAGCGTGACCGAAGCGAGAAAACATGCGATGTACTGAGTGATGCAGCAAGAACAGTCTGGCGCTTCGAATCACAACAAAACGGCTGAAAAAAGCCTTCCCTGGCAACATGACATGAATCAGATACTCTCTATCTCCATCTTGATGGCACCGCAAGGGCACTCAGCAGCACACATGCCACACCCCCTACACCCCTTGCAGTAGTCGTATTTGATTTCAAAGCGCTTTCCGGGACCCAATTTGGTGATGGCGTTGTCAGGGCACACACCATAGCAGTTGTCGCACTCAAAACAGTTACCTCAGGACATACAGCGACGAGCCTCGTAGGCGGCATTGACCTCGTCCAGGTCACCCACCACCTCGGCGAAGCCACTCTGGCGCCGCACTATATCGAGCATCGGACGCACGGTGGGAGGGGCATCGGAGTAGTACCAGGGGTTCATCTTGTCGATGTCCACAATCTCGTGCTTGATGGCTTTGAGATAGCTTTCTCCCTTCAACCAGCTATTGATGTTGAGCGCCGCCTGTTTGCCGTGCCCAATGGCCGTGGTGACAGTTCTGGCGGAAGGCACCATGTCGCCACCGGCGAAAATGCCTTCTGCTCCGGTCATCATGTGACGGTCAACCAGGACCGCATCGGCTTCGACAGAAACGCCATCCACAGGATCAACCAGTGACGTATCGATGTGCTGTCCCAGGGCCTGCACCAGTACGTCGGAGGCAAAGGTCTCGAACTGGCCGGTTGACTGTGGCCACTGACCCTCGCCATCAACCATCCGCTCTAGCTTGAGGCTGTGGTCATGGATCTCTCGGATCGCGTGTAGGGGCAGGATCTCCACCCCTTCCTCCAAGGCCTCTCGAATCTCCATTTCATGGGCAGGCATCTTTTCACGTGATTCGTAGACCACCAGAGTGACCTTCGCTGAGCGCCATGGAAGGCTGAAAGCCGAGGCGGTTAGTCCCCGGCAGCCGTGAGGCGAGACTGTAGACCCGCCGTGCCTTGCGCC
>JAHXHU010000052.1 GCA_025656375.1 Candidatus Thiodiazotropha sp. (ex Ustalcina ferruginea)
TGTTGATCAATGACTTGTCACGATTTCATTGTATCAAAACAAGGGGGTTTTCAGGCCTTTCTCGTTAAGTATTTATGGGACAGCAGTGATAACAGACTGTTTTTTCCCTTGCGTCTGCTTACTCTCCTGCGTAAGGAAGCCGATGCGGTTTTATGCTACGAAACGACAGCACCTGATCGCTTTATCGAGGGACTACGCACATTACGGAAGCACCTTCCAGCACCCTCTGCCTCCCTGGCAAACATGGATAAGGTGGTCAGAACAAAGCAAAGCAGTCGTGGAAAATATCCATCGGCTCAGCTGGTCTCCTTCGAGGCTATTGCCCCCCTCTATCAAGCAGCGTTCCTCGCCAGTGGCGGCAACACAGAGATCATGCAAGAAGCCTTTGGTCACATCGCTTCACTCAGTCATGCCGAACAGACCCTTGAATCCTTGCACCGCACCCTGGGAAGAGGGGGACAGGTCGCCTTGGACGATCAGTTTGCCTGGGGTGTTGCTTCCGGCAGGGGACCTTTTTGCGGCGGTTCTTCTCCTGGGGGTGGACCTGAGATTGACCCATCAGGTGCCCCCTGGGGTGGAGGGCCTGAAGGAGACCCGTGGGGTGACGGACCTGAAGGTGATCCTTGGGGCGGCCTACCTGGAGGCTGGATTGAACCGGACGACCCTGAAGCATGTGATGAACCCGCATGGCCCATTCTCCCTGGTGACGACAACTCCCTCCGACTGGGTTGCGAAGGCTTGCTGATCGACATCTTCAACTCGGAAGCACCCAGCCTGAAGGTGTTCGGCCGCCTCAGGGCCTGGGCTGACAACATTGAAAGCATCGTGCTGGAAGGGTCCTGTCAGGGGGATTGGATGGTCATCCATGGCCAGGGCTTCGGTGATCCTCAGCCTGACAATATCGGGTTGATTGCACACACCCTAAACGGTTGCAGGGAACTCGAGGTCGATCCAAGTGACTGGAGTTCGACTGAAATCCGTGTGCAGATGTCAAGTGAGCTCATTTCCGGGGCGGTGGGATTCTACGACAAGCTGGCGACGAATGCTTTCAATAGCTGGGTCGGTGATATGAATGCAACCGCCGCCCAGGTCCTGGCTGCCAGTACCTGCCTTGGCAGGCCATTGATTTTTCCCACCCTACAGGCAACCCTGGCGATACCTTGCCCACCACAAACCACTGTCAATGTCATAGCAGTAGGGCCACCCGTCATACGCGATTTCCAGGGCACCCTTGGAGGTAGCTCGGCACAAACAAATGTAGTGAGCCCTGGCGATCAGCTCGAGTTGTCATGGGAGATCGAGAATGCGGCAAGTCTAACCCTCTCCCGCGAAACGGCAGCTGGCCCGGACATTCCTGGTAGTAACCCGTTCGGATTCCAACAGTTTCTTCCAGTGACAGGCACCAACAGCCTCACCATCGAACCGAGCAATCATACCTCTGTTGCGACCGCTACATACCGCCTGCGTGCCGAGAATGATTGCGGTCAGGTGGATCGATCGGTCACATTTCTATTATCGAACCCCCCTGAACTGGAGATACTCGGTATCGAAGTCACCCAAGGGATGCAGACGCCAGAAGACGATGTCGCACTGGTAGCCGGGAAATCGACCCTGGTTCGTCTCATCGGAACCCATACCATGGCCGAGATGAACCAACCCGCTTTACCAGGTGTTTGGGGCCGGATACGCTATTTCAATGAGGCATTCACCACCGGCACTGGATGGGATGCCCCCATCAACAACTCAACTGCGCGACCCCCAGAGGCCGACTTCGACACCAGAATCAATCTCCCCAACAACCCCAATCTGGGGGTTACAAATGACACGGTTAACTTCCTCATACCAGAAGCGCTCTGTCATGGCATGCTTGATATCGAAGTGGAATTGCGGGTCCAGAGAGTAGGCGGTACTGATGACATTGAAGGGTTCAGTGAAACGGTTACCCAACGTTTTGATGGTTTCGAATTTGTGGAACGGAAACCAATTCGCATTCGCTATATTCCGGTCACTGTTGATCCCGATACAACCGGCACCCTGAATATGACTCAAGGTATCAACAACCCACCCACCGATCAGGAGTGTCGTGACCTGATTGAGGAATCACTGCAGCAGATACCCACAACCGCTGAATCCATCTCCCGACATGATAGCTATTCCATCCGTATCTCTCTGGATCGCACCATCATCGAAACCCCATTCGGTGAATTCTCCCGCTCTCTCGGCTATGACATTTTTGGCAACAGCCATCTTGAATGGATTCGACTCATCCGTATCTGCGCTTTTATCGACATCACCGGTCTTCTTTGCCCTGAGGATGATGATGCCTACTGGGCCATTATTGTCCCGACAAACGGTGGCTGGGGACGGGCTCATATTGGCGGATTGGAATACCTGACCCCCTACCGGCCAATCACAGCCGCCCACGAACTGGCCCACTGTCTTAACCAACAACACTTGGCTGTGCAGTGTCCCAACGGCAGTGAGGCACCGGGCGGAACCGACCCGGTTGACTTCGAAAATAGTGGCATGGTCACCGGAGTTCCGTTCGATATCCTCAACAACAGCGCTCTCAATGGCACTATCTTTGACTTGATGACTTACTGCAGCAGACGCTGGGTATCTGCACAGCGCTGGCAACAGATGTTCGACTTTGCGGGATCACCATGATCGAAAAAAACCTGAGTACCGGATCGGAATGGCTGATCATTGAAGGCTTGATAGGCCCCGATGAAAAATTTTCCCTATTGAGCAGTCGCAGCCAACAGCGGGTATCAGCGCATAAGCCAAAGGGTGCTAAGAAAACCAGCGAGTTTAGTCTGCTCCTGCTCAATGAAGAGCAAGAGAGTCTTTGATCTCATGATGGATTTCGGGACTTCCAAGTCCCCGAAATCGACTCGATCTTCGACAACCTGTTATGGCCCCGGACG
>JAHXHU010000026.1 GCA_025656375.1 Candidatus Thiodiazotropha sp. (ex Ustalcina ferruginea)
CCATTTTGAGTCAGATTTATCGATTAAATGAGGGGAATATTGAGTATATTTAACGAATTTAATCGGGAAATCTGGCCAAAATGGCTTTTCCGCAGTAGATTCATCCTAAGTCCGACAGGCTCCTTAGCTAGCGTCAGTTTGCTGACTGTTCAATCTTACGCGTGATGTAGGCTTGCTGGGCTATTGAAACAAGGTTGTTGACCACCCAATAAAGCACCAAACCCGCAGGGAAGAAGGCGAAAAAGATGGTGAAAACAAAGGGCAGCGTCATCATGATCTTGGCCTGCATTGGATCTGGTGGTGCAGGATTGAGCTTCTGCTGCACGAACATGGAGACACCCATAATCAAGGGCAAGATGAAATAGGGATCCTTTTCAGAGAGACTGTGGATCCACAGCATCCAGGGCGCATGGCGTAATTCGACACTCTCCAGTAGAACCCAGTAGAGCGCAATGAAGACAGGTATCTGTACCATGATTGGCAGGCAACCACCGAGCGGATTGATCTTCTCTTTTTTGTAAAGTTCCATCATGGCGGCTTGCACGCGTTGCTTGTCATCTCCATAGCGATCCTTGATCGCCTGAATTCGAGGAGTGAACTTGCGCATATTCGCCATCGATTTGTAGCTGGTCTCCGAAAGTTTAAAGAAAGCTGCTTTGATAATGAGGGTGAGAATGATAATCGACCATCCCCAGTTACCAACCCAGTCATTGATCGTCTTTAGTAACCAGAAGATCGGCTTTGCTATGACGGTCAACCAACCATAGTCGACGGTGAGTTCAAGGCCTTCGGCGATCGCTTCCAATTGATCCTGCAGCTTAGGACCGATATAAAGTTGACGATTAAGGGTCTTGCTCTCTCCCGCTGCAACTGTCACGGAAGGCGAGTAACTGCCAATCAGATACTTTCCTCCAGATAGTGAGTTGGTATAGTAGTGCTCCACCTGCTCTTTCGGTGCTATCCAGGCACTTAGAAAATAGTGTTGGATCATAGCCAACCAACCCTGGTCAGACTCCACATTCAGTGTCTTCTTCGCCATCTCATCGAAATCGATCTTTTCGTACTTTTCTTTTGGGTTATAGTAGACACCACCGGTATAGGTGTAGGTCGTAAAACCGTTTGAATCGCTCACGGGCTCCATGCGCTGCAGCTGTCCATAGTCTCTGGCAGCCCATCCCTCGCTGGACTGGTTGTTGATCAGATAACGCACCTCGGTCAGATAACTGCCACGATGCAGTACAAACTGTTTGGTGATCTCTACACCATCACCACTCGACCAAACAAGTGGCACAACCAACTCATCGACACCATCGGCTAACTGGTATTCACCTTTTTCAGCACGGTAGATGGCTTCATGGCTGGGCGCCCTCTCTTTCTCTGTACCAATCAGACCGGATTGTGCAATAAAAACATTGGGTTCCCGTGGAGAAAGCAGTTCTACTTTTAAATCTGGACGCTCCAGAGAATCGAGGTAATCGAGCAGTAAGGCCTTTTGCACCGTACCACCCTGAGTTGATATCTCCAGCTTCAACAAATCCGTTTCAACTTGAATCACCGCTGCGACAGGCGCATTTCCTGCTGTTTCGGGGCCACTTGGTGTGGCAGCAGCTGGTAGATCCGCTTTTACATCGGCCACCGGAACAGCTGTCGAATCACCAGCAGGCAGTGAACCTCCGGAGGTGTCCGTCTGTTGCGGTTGATTCTGAATTTGAGTGCCATAATCCTGTTGCCAGGCTTGGTAGATCATCAGGCCAACAAAGGCCAGAGCGAAAAAGAGGATCAGTCGTAGATTATCCATGAAACTGCTTTTTTTGAGGTTCAGGTACAGGGTCTATCCCACCTTCATGCCAGGGGTGGCAACGGGAGATACGTTTGATTGATAGCCACATGCCTCGCATCGCCCCATGCTTTTCCACAGCCTCTAACGAATAAGCGGAACAACTCGGATAGAAGCGGCAATGCTGGCCAACAAATGGACTCAATATAATTTGGTAGAGTTTGATCAAAAAGATCATTATGCGGCGCATAATTCCACCATTTTTCGCCAGTGCTGTCCAAGGGAGCTCAAGCATTGTCTATTCTCAGCATTGATTACGCCTTGTCTAGACACAACCACCAGATCTAAGCCGGTGAGAAGAGCCTGGTTCAGTCTGAAACTCTCTCGAATCAGACGTTTAATACGATTCCTATCTACCGCACGACGACAGTTCTTTTTGGAAACCGCCAAGCCCAAGCGTGCACAACCTATACTATTAGGTCTGGCCAGCACCAGGAAGCATCTATCTGAAGAACGTCTCCCACCACTAAAAACCCGACCATATTCGTCGGGCTTGAGGAGTCTGCAACTACGGGGGAATCCCTCTTCTGATGTTGGCAAGGAGCGTAATATCAGAGCGCTATTCGGGCACGGCCCTTGGCGCGACGTGACTTCAGCACCTTGCGGCCATTACGAGTTGCCATGCGCGCACGAAATCCATGGGTGCGGGCCCTTTTAAGAGTACTGGGCTGAAAGGTTCTTTTCATAATCTGTCTACCGGTAGATCCGTCAGAAATTTCAAATAATTTATGGACGAAAAAAGACGCGTAGCCTAGTCCTAAACACCCGCCCCTGTCAATAGATAATGGTGTTAAAAATGAGACCGGTAAATTTTTTAAACTATAGATAACTCATCCGACCAGGGGTAGACTTGGCAGTTCTAAAAACGACGAGCAACGAGCGTATAATAGTCGGTTGGTTGGCTGTAGACGTCGGTACTGCAACTTATCCAACGCTGCTGGAGAGAGAACTTGGACCTTTGGCAACGATGCACAGAACACTTGGAGCAGGTACTCTCTCCTCAGGAGTTCAACACCTGGATTCGTCCACTACAGATTATCGAAGATCCCCAAACGCTGAAACTCCTGGCA
>JAHXHU010000315.1 GCA_025656375.1 Candidatus Thiodiazotropha sp. (ex Ustalcina ferruginea)
CCTCTGGAAACTTTGGGTTTCGATCTTGTTGGTTACGGCTGCACCACTTGTATTGGTAACTCAGGCCCACTGCCGCCTGAAGTATCCAAGGCGATCAGCGATGGTGACTTGACTGTGACATCAGTACTGTCCGGCAATCGAAATTTTGAAGGGCGGGTTCATTCAGAAGTCCGTATGAACTACCTGGCCTCGCCCCCACTGGTGGTCGCTTATGCGATTGCCGGCACCATGAACATCGACCTTTACAATGAGCCTCTGGGCAGCAGCACAGATGGTAAACCAGTCTTCCTGAAGGATATCTGGCCCTCCAGTAAAGAGATCGCCGACAGTGTCGCTGCCAACCTAACCCGCGAAGCATTCTACTGCAGCTACTCCAGTCTGTTTGATGGTGATGAGCGCTGGCAATCCCTGGACGCTCCTGCCGGTGAGCAATTTGAGTGGGATGCAGATTCAACCTATATCCGACACCCACCCTACTTCGAAGATATGACCCTGGAACCCAATCCGGTTTCAGACATTTCGGGGGCACGCTGTCTTGCCTGGCTAGGTGATTCGGTCACCACTGACCATATCTCTCCAGCGGGTGCTATCAAGGCAGACAGCCCGGCTGGACGCTATCTGACTGAACAGGGCGTGAAACCTGAGGATTTCAATTCCTACGGTTCCCGTCGTGGTAACCATGAGGTCATGATGCGCGGTACTTTCGCCAATATTCGGCTGCGCAATAAGCTGCTACCGGGTAGCGAGGGTGGCGTCACACGCCATATACCGTCCGGTGATGAAATGAGTATTTATGATGCAGCAATGCGTTATCGGGAAGAGTCCGTCCCCGCTATCGTGATTGCCGGTAAAGAGTATGGATCCGGCTCATCACGCGACTGGGCAGCCAAGGGTCCTAATCTGCAAGGTGTAAGAGCCGTTATTGCGGAAAGCTACGAGCGTATCCATAGAACCAACCTGGTCTGCATGGGCATATTGCCACTGCAGTTTCTACCAGGCGAGAATGCGGAAACACTCGGCCTCACGGGAGAGGAGAGCTATGAGATTCCCAATCCAGGTGATGAGACCGGTCATCAACTACAGCTTACCGCCCGGTCCGATGAGGGCGAAGTACGACAGTTCTCAGTAATGGTTCGTATCGATACACCCAATGAGGTCGATTACTTCAAGCACGGAGGCATTCTCCACTATGTCCTCAGAAACATGGTGAAGAGCGACGCATGACAATGTGCTAATCCACCTAAAAGGGGAAATGAAAAAAGGCCGGCCAATGATTCATTGACCGGTCTTTTTATAGGCCGCTGTTTCTTTCTGTTCATACGACATATTAGGTTGCCGGGTTAATATTCACTGACCTGCTTCACCCCACACCAATTTAGCAGGTATAATCCACGCTTTTTTCAGCAACCCTGCGGACTGACACTATGGAACTCTCCTCGCTTACTGCCGTTTCCCCCATCGACGGCCGTTACGGCAGCAAGAGCGCAGACCTGCGCCCTATCTTCAGTGAATTTGGCCTGATCCGACATCGCGTATTGGTTGAAGTCCGCTGGTTACAGGCCTTGGCTGCACACAACGACATTCTGGAAACCCCTACCCTCAGTGAGCATGCCAATAACATCCTCAACACCATCGTTGATAACTTCAGCGAAGAGGATGCACGACGGGTAAAAAATATCGAGCGCACCACCAACCATGATGTAAAGGCTGTGGAGTATTTTCTCAAAGAGAAGATTGCTGGAAACGATGAACTGGAATCAATCAGTGAGTTTTTCCACTTTGCCTGCACCTCCGAGGATATCAACAACCTCGCCCATGCCTTGATGCTGCGTGAAGGTCGCGGCCAGGTCTTATTGCCGCAGATCGATGAGATCATCAGCAGCATTAAACAACTGGCCCATGAACTGGCCGACCAGCCCATGCTCAGCCGCACCCATGGACAACCTGCCTCACCAACAACAATGGGTAAAGAGTTGGCCAATGTGGTCTACCGTCTGCACCGTCAACGCGAACAGATCGCCGGCACAGAATTGCTGGGCAAGATCAATGGCGCTGTCGGTAACTACAATGCTCACCTTTCTGCCTATCCTGAAATCGACTGGCAGGCCTTTGCCAAGCAGTTCATTGAGAGCCTGGGTATTGGATGGAATCCCTACACGATCCAGATCGAACCTCACGACTATATCGCCGAACTCTTCGATGCAATCGCCAGATTCAATACCATCCTGATCGATTTCAGCCGTGATGTCTGGAGTTACATCTCTCTGGGCTACTTTAAACAAAAAACCATCGCAGGCGAAGTAGGCTCATCCACCATGCCGCACAAGGTCAATCCAATTGATTTTGAAAATGGCGAAGGAAATCTCGGCATTGCGAATGCTCTTTTCGATCACCTCTCAGGCAAACTCCCAATCTCCCGTTGGCAGCGAGACCTGACCGATTCCACGGTACTTCGCAATCTCGGCGTGGGACTGGCCCATACCAGTATCGCACTGCAATCTATCCAGCGCGGTTTGAGTAAACTCGAAGCCAATGGGCAAGCCATGAGCGATGATCTCAACCAAAACTGGGAAGTACTTGCCGAACCTGTTCAGACTGTTATGCGTCGTTACGGTATCGAGAAACCCTATGAAAAACTGAAAGAGTTGACCCGGGGGCAACGCATCACACAAGAGCAGCTTCAGGCCTTTGTCGAGCAGCTTGATATTCCCGATCATGCCAAAGCGTCACTGAAACGAATGACACCGATGAGCTATATTGGTAATGCAAAAGAGCAGGCTGTCGATATCTAGTGTAGTGTCCTAAACATATTATCCATTTTGCAATACAACCTTGGCTCGCCCCACTTTTTCCAGTATCTGATCAAGGCTTTTAGTCCA
>JAHXHU010000236.1 GCA_025656375.1 Candidatus Thiodiazotropha sp. (ex Ustalcina ferruginea)
CTCACCCACCTGCACATGGCGATGGGTGACTATGCCACTGTAAGGGGCTTTGACCCGGGTATATTCGAATTGCTCACTCGCCTGTGCCAAACGGGCATCGGCAGCCTCTTTACGTGCACGAGCCGACTTCAGGGCGGCGGTGGATTTGTCCAGCTGGGACTGGGAGGTGAGTTTTCGGCCAAACAGATCCTTACTCCGCTTAAAATTGTCTCCCGCCTCCTGCAGACGCGCAACGGCCTCTTTCAGATCGGCCCTGGCCTGGTTTAAACCGGCCTTCTGTTCCGTATTCTTCAGGTTCACCACCAACTGGCCCTTCTCGACAAAATCATCCACATCGAACAGGATCTCTTCCACCTGGCCCTGGGTTTGGGCCGAGAGTGTGGTCTGGTTAATCGCCTCAACCACCCCATCTAACCAGAACTCTCTGGCGGCTTCCCGTTTTACAGCTGTTACCGTTTCGAGCGCTCTTGTTTCAGCTGCCGACAGACCAGGCAGTAGCACCAGGCCCAGCAGGTAAATCAGCAAAAAGCGTTTCATGGATCGACTCCGATCAGTATATTAGATTTCTCTTATATTACTGTCTCTCCCCAATATTTCAACCACATACATCAATGGTGAATGGTTTTGTGACGGGTTACCTTAGGTTCAGACCCAGCCAGAAGCAGCCCTGTATAACCCAGCGATCACAGCGATGAATCGTTGATCTAAACAATTTCTTGCGGTCTTTGGGCTTGATTGCGATCTTTGCGTTTTTTCTCGCTGGAATCTGGCTGTCAGGTAGGATCTGCGTTTAGCCGCTTGACCCTGCTCTCCCCTCTGGTAATGTCTCATGGAGTCCCTAAATAACGACCACACCCAAATGAAGTACAAAGACCTGCGAGATTTCATTCAACAGCTTGAGTCCCGCGGTGAACTTAAACGCATCCAGACCGAGGTCGACCCTAACCTGGAAATCACAGAGATCTGCGACCGCACATTGCGCCGCGGCGGTCCGGCATTACTGTTTGAAAAGGTCAAAGGCTCCCCTTACCCCCTGCTGGGCAATCTGTTTGGTACCCCCGAACGGGTTGCGATGGGTATGGGTGAGGAACATGTGGAATCCTTGCGGGAAGTGGGCAAACTGCTTGCCTTTCTCAAGGAACCGGATCCACCAAAAGGGATGAAGGACGCCTGGGATAAGCTCCCCGTATTCCGCAAGGTGCTCGATATGGCACCCAAAGAGTTGCGCAATGCACCCTGCCAAGCCGTTTCCCAAGAGGGTGATGCGGTCGACCTGACCCAGCTTCCCATTCAGACCTGCTGGCCGGAAGATGCTGCACCCTTGATCACTTGGGGACTGGTCATCACCCGCGGCCCTGCCAAATCACGACAGAACCTCGGCATCTACCGCATGCAACTGCTCGGGCCTAACAGGCTGATTATGCGCTGGCTGGCCCATCGGGGTGGCGCGCTCGACTTCCGTGAGTGGCAAGAAACACACCCCGGAGAGCCCTTCCCTATCAGTGTCGCGCTCGGCGCAGACCCGGCCACTATCCTGGGTGCCGTGACGCCGGTTCCCGACACCCTCTCCGAATACGCCTTTGCCGGACTGCTACGCGGCAGCCGTACCGAGGTGGTGAAATGCCTCGGCTCCGATCTACAGGTACCCGCCTCAGCTGAGTTCGTGCTCGAAGGTCACATCCATCCTGGTGAGATGGCAGCTGAAGGACCCTATGGTGACCACACCGGTTACTACAACGAAGTGGAGCACTTTCCTGTGTTCACCGTTGAACGGATTACATACCGTGAAGATCCGATCTACCACAGTACCTACACGGGCCGTCCACCGGATGAACCGGCGGTTCTCGGTGTTGCACTCAATGAAGTCTTCGTGCCGATCCTGCAAAAACAATTTCCGGAGATTGTCGATTTCTATCTGCCTCCGGAGGGTTGCTCCTATCGACTCGCTATAGTGAGCATGAAGAAGCAATACCCTGGCCATGCCAAGCGTGTAATGATGGGGGTCTGGTCCTTCCTGCGGCAATTCATGTACACCAAATTTGTCATCGTAGTTGATCAGGACGTCAATACCCGTGACTGGCAGGATGTGATCTGGGCCATGACCACTCGCATGGATCCCGCACGGGATACTACAGTGATAGAAAACACACCGATCGACTATCTTGATTTCGCCTCCCCAGTCTCCGGCCTGGGTTCCAAGATCGGCTTTGATGCCACAAATAAGATGCCAGGCGAGACCACCAGAGAGTGGGGGCGGCCGATCACTATGAGCTCAACCATCAAGCAACGTATCGATGAGATTTGGGATCAGCTCGGGATCGACTAAACTAGCAGAAAAACATCAAGAGGATAGGGAATATAATAATGCGTACAATCATGTTGATGAATGCCAAGGGTGGTTGCGGCAAAACCACCATCGGCACCAACCTTGCCACCTGGTATGCCGATGAAGGCAAGCAAGTCGCACTGGTCGATTGTGACCCGCAAAGATCAACACTCGACTGGCTTGAAGCAAGACAAGACTACGAAGGCATCCCTGACATCCAGGGCATAGATGCGGTAGCCGGCCCAGTCAGACCGGCCAATGGTACCGAACTTATGATCATGGATGCCCCTGCCGGCACACACGGTAAAACGATCAATAAGATGCTGCTGCGTGTCGACACGCTGATCCTTCCGGTACTGCCCTCCCCTATTGATATGCGTGCCTGTAATCGCTTCCTCTCTGAATTGTTGGATAGTGGACGTGTCTCAAAGCATCAGACACGCATCGGCATCGTCGCCAACCGTACCAAGGAGCACACCCGTATCTACCACGACCTGGAGAGCTACCTGGGACATCTCAAGATCCCTTTC
>JAHXHU010000024.1 GCA_025656375.1 Candidatus Thiodiazotropha sp. (ex Ustalcina ferruginea)
CTTCACCATTCCAAGTGAAACGCCCTGTGCGGAGCCGCATGCAGGGTGTTGTGGGGGCTGGGGGTTAGAGACCCCCGGCTACCCGATTGTCACACTTGAAGGGTGACGTCTATGTAGATAGCCACCGTTTGGAACTGCATGCCAGTATCGGCTCCGCACGCTATCCTGAGGATGAGGATGATATCGACCAACTGCTAAAGGCGGCTGACCATAAGATGTATCAGGCAAAACAGAGTGGTTAAAGCGGCACGGTGAAGATAACACAAGTACCCTCGTCCATTTCGCTGTCAATTTGCAAAGTGCCACGATGGGCTTCTGTGATGACACGACAGAGATAGAGTCCTAGACCATATCCCCCTGTTTCACGCTGACGTGATTTGTCGACCCGGTAGAATGGCTCGGTGAGGTGGGGCAGATGTTCCGCTGGAATACCATGACCATGATCCTGCACGGTGACTGCCCATGTCTGGTCTATTATCCGGCTACTGATCATGACGGATTCTGTGGATTCAGGGCTATGTTTCAGTGCATTGTCCAGCAGGTTCCTGATCAACAGTCGGATTCGTACCGCATCCAGCTTGATGGGTTGGTTATCATCCTCATGATGGCAGGAGAGCCTTGATGTGGAGAAGTGCTGTTGAATAACCGATTCAATCAGCTTTTTGGGTACAGTAGATTGAAGGTCCAGTTTGGTGTGCCTGTTTTTCAGGTGTTCTGTCTCCAGTAGTTCGGCCAACTGCTGTTCCAGCAGTTGGATGTCACCAATGATACGCGCTCTGGGCTCGCTCTCATCCAGTAGTTCAGCGTTTAAACGTACCCGGGTCAATGGCGAGCGCAGTTCATGACTGATAGCCAGTAGCAGCTGGCGCTTGGCCTCAAGCATCGCTTGGATTTCATCTGCCATGGTATTGATGCTTTTGGCCAGTTCGCCTAGCTCGTCCCGACGCTGGAGAGTGATACGTTGATCAAGTTCACCGGAACCGAACCGGGCAACACTCTGGCGTATCGTCTGTATGGGTTGGAACAGGCGCCTGACCAAGTGGTAGGTGAGGGCGATCAATAGCAGTATGGCAACGATTGTCACACCGATGATAAGGGGCAGAGGGCCATTACCTACTCTATCCCTTGTCATCAGAAGCAGCGTGGTATCAGCTTCCTGCAGGCGCAATAGATAGCGATGTCGATCATGACTTGCCTCGACCAGACGACCATCAGCTAAGCGGTGTGTACGAAATGCCAGCGTTGTATCGTCGATGTCTTTTCCACTACTGGACCAGACCTCACCTGCAAAGTTGATCTGAATGTCCAGTTGCAGGCGGTTTGCCAGCGTTTGGGCTGCTTGAATATCGGGTGGTGAACCGATCTGTTGGCGCAGATGGTTGATATATTCCAACAGATGAGGGGCGGCAAAGGTTCGAAACTCACCCTGAACGCCATAATAAAAACCTGTACGCACAGTCAGAGCAATCAAAATGCTCGCGCACAAAAAGAGTAGAATCAAACGACCACTGAGGCTGTGGTGTCTTTTCATGAAGTGGGTCCTACCAATCGGTAACCGGTACCCCAAACAGTTTTGATATAGTCGAGTGGCTGCAGTTTTTGGCGTAGTCGGCTGATCAGAATGTCAACAGAACGGGTATAGATATCCGCATCTATGCCTTTTACCGCAGCTAGAATCTCATCTCGACTAAAGGCTTGTCCGGGATGTTGAACCAGCAGTGCTAACAGACGGTATTCCAGGGTGGTTTGATTTAATGCCCGTTCACCTATCCAGGCATTTTGTTGCACCAGGTCAAGTTTTAAGTCACCCAGTTCGATCTGTTGCCGAGTGGTTGGCTGGGTAGCACTGCGTTTAAGGATATTCTGTACTCGTGCTACCAGTTCCCTTGGCTCAAAGGGTTTTGCCAAATAGTCATCGGCCCCCAGTTCCAGCCCGACTACCCGGTCCATGACTTCTCCCCGAGCGGTCAGCATGAGGATGGGTAAGTCGCTCTGTTTACGGATGGTTCGGCAGACTTCAAAGCCATCCATTTCCGGTAGCATGATATCGAGTATGACTAAATCTGGTGTTGATTGTTCTATGTGTTTGAGTCCCTGTGAGGGTAGTGTGACCGATACCAGCTCCAAGCCATAGCGGGTGAAGTACTCTTTCAAAGGTGCTGCCAGGGCCTGGTCATCATCGATCAGCAAAATATGGGGCATTGGCTCTTCCAACTATTTTTTAAGCGGACAATCATGTCTTATCTGCAGGCATCCTACTACCCTCCCCAAAAGGGGGAGGGTGTAGATCTAGTCCTGAGATGCTGCTTTGGAATCACCACAACCATATTGACAATGGCGATGATCCCGGTGGTGCTTGATCATCGATTGTAGTTTATCCCGTTGGCCTTGATCGAGATTATCGCTGAACTCAGCAAAGGCATCGATCAGGTCATCGCTGACACTGGCCAATTGCGCCTGTTTTTGCATCAGCAGCGTATGTGCTCGATCACGATCAAATGCTGGGCTTTCAAGCAGTTCAATGGCTTGATCCACATAGACCGACCTATCACTCCGTAACTCCTTGAGTGTCATTACAGCCCTCTCTTTGAAAAGAGCCAGATGTTGCTGTTGTGAGTCGTTGAGGTCCAGTTGCCTGCCGATACGATCTGCCACCCAGCCTATTCGTCCCTCAGGACCGGCACAGTAGCCTTTATAACGGGCAATGGCTACACCGCTAACCAGTAGTGCTGCCAATACAATAAGAATGATGATTGTGGTTCACTGCTGTCCCATAAATATTCATGAGAATAGCAGCCTGGATTGAAGTGGTGAAATATCGGGATCTGGTGGATCCCCGAATAACAGTT
>JAHXHU010000082.1 GCA_025656375.1 Candidatus Thiodiazotropha sp. (ex Ustalcina ferruginea)
TAGCGGGACTTCTTCATTGTAGATTCTCCTTTTCGTAATCATAATTGGAAAATTCTATTTTTGAACCCCGTTATTTTTTGGGGGGATTACCCCTGTAGTCATGAAAAGCTTCAGGGGCAGCACACTCCCCTTTAGGTAGTAACTCCATCGACTGCACATTGGCATGACTGAATATCGCCAATGTAATTGACAGCAGATATCTCATTGCACCATCCCCGTACTTGGTCATGTTTTTACCGATATGCCTATAGTTACGCTACAGATCTGTTTATTAAAGATCTCAGTGTAGCGCCCTACACGGGCAGGCACACTATGAACAAAGAATATTTTGCTCTTCATGATACGCAATATAGGCGTATAGAATATTTTTGAATAGATAGAGAGATGAGCAGGTAAATAACACACCTACTAATATCATAAGCTCACTGGATATCAATAATGCTACAAAAAACAGACAGAGTGCCGAAAGATGAAAAAAGTATTGGTACTTGGCATGTTTCTCTTGAATGAAATACTTCATCGATGGCGATGAATAGTCCAGTTTTCTTTTTTTAATCTGTAACGCTTGCAAATGGAACCAACAGAGAAAGGGGATAACCTTATAGATAATACCAATCGGAATTGTCATGCAGACGCCACCGAGTAGTAGACCGCCGATCAGAAGATCACTTCCGGCACTCAGCCAAACGACAGCTGCTATAAGCAGACTGGCTATACCTGTCCAAATATAGAGTAGTGTTGTGTCAACGATCAGGCGTTTACGGTTATAGATATTCTTTAACACAGAAAGCCCAATAACAAAGAATGCCAGCACAATCAGCAGCAGGCTATTCTTCAGAAATTCATTTGAAAAATACTTCGAAATGGTAAAGATAATCAGACAGAGAAAAATAACAGGCAACAGCCACTGTTTCAGAACTTTTGAAAATGTCGGTGTAACATAGAACATCGGCACCAATTCAAGAATTGTTGCGAAAAGAACTATACCTACCCAGCCCAACAATCCCCATGACAGGTGTAGCGTAATGATTGGCTGTAAATCATCGATATAAATCAAACCAGACAAACTGGCAACCAGATAGCAACCGAGCATCACTGTTGGGATTATCGATACCCATCCAATACCTAAAGAACGTGCTCGACTTTGTTGCCGTGCCGATTTTAGTAATGCAATACCCGTACTGGTAAATAGAATTATAAAGGCAGTGGTAAGTGCGCCAGCGCCTAGGATAAGCATCAGATGTTGCGGCAGCAAAAAACCAACAACCAACATAACTGCCCCAGCCAACAGTGTAATATGTATAATCCAATTTACGATAACCACACCGGAAACTGGCGTACCGGCAAGTACCGGTAGTAATTGCATCATTGCACCAGTCATTACCTGAGCAAGAAAACCGGTGGTAATCAAGTGTGTCAAGCCTATTGCTGTCGGACTCCACCTTGATGTCACTAAGTCACTACCCTGCATAACGAGTAATAGGCTTGCCACGATAAATAGCAACGATGCCGTAAAAAAGTACTTAAAGGGTATGGAAATAGGTGGAGCCTGCTCCAATGATAACCCGGCTGTCTGCAACACAGCATCAACCTACTTTCATTGGCTGTGAAGAACTGGCATGCCAAATAAGGATAATACATTCACCATTTTGCCAATGCGTATCCCAGGAATAATCCATTTCCTTTAACAGGCTATAGAGCGGGTATGGCTCACGGCTATGTTGAACTCTTAACCAATCATCTTTGGCAAGATCACCCAAAGCATCAAGGATACGTTCTAACGGAACCGGTGGCTCCAATGCCCGCACATCGAGTCGCTGTTCCACTAAGCCGACTCCGTGAAGCTTTGGGCAATCTCCTCTGCAAGGTTGGAAACAAACCTGTCAGCCAGTGGATAGAGAATATTCTCCTCTTTCATATTGTGTTGCTGCATGGTGACAAGCAGTGTCTCTGTGATACCAAGAGCTGTCTCTTTTGACTGCTGACCGATAGCGTCATTGAGCTTATTGAACAAGTGCCTCATCTGATCGTGCTCCATCACCATTACCCTAACAGGTCCATTCGCTTGACTCGTTTTCTCTTCCAATGCAGGAAACAATTTCTGCTCTTCAATCTGAAAATGACGTGTCATAGCAGTAATAAAATTTCCTGCCATCATTTCCGTTTGATGCCATTCACCCCGAACTACAGCTTGCTCCAACTCTATGAAGATCTCATCACAATGACGATGATCCAGACTCATCGGCTTTGAAATATTTTCCATGGTGTGACTCCCCAGTGTTTGCTCTATTCTCTTAGCTGAAACCTATCACTCCTTGACATGCATCAATCACTCACCATAAGCATATTATGATTAGTCGGTATAGGTTCTGCTGTATACCCGACAATATAGCCATCAAGTGAACAGATTGAGAATCTCTACTCCCTCGGGTACTACGCCTAAGAGGGAAGGGATTGAACGAAATGTACAACCCGTGCCAGGAAGGACAGAACGAGAAAGAAAAGGATTTACAGCAAATTACGATCTAGCCGGACAGTGTATGAATAAATCACCAATGGATACCAAACAGCCCTAAGAATCGCTATTTTCTCAATTTTTCTAATTGATGATTGGATTATTGAGAATAGTGAGGTGCGGCAGGGCCGCACACTACGTGATTTTTGCTCACCCGACCCAGCAAGGAGCTGTTTATTGAACACAAGCTATTCAGGTGAATTATATTTGCAGTGATTTGCATCCATTTGCGGCTAAATATCATATCACTGCTGTCCCATAAATACTTAACGAGAAAGGCCTGAAAACCCCCTTGTTTTGATACAATGAAATCGTGACAAGTCATTGATCAACA
>JAHXHU010000429.1 GCA_025656375.1 Candidatus Thiodiazotropha sp. (ex Ustalcina ferruginea)
GTTTGTTGGGCTTTCTTCACCAAGAACTGATAGGAACTCTTGGGCATTTAGGTACAGTCGTTCGCCTGTGGGACTAAACAGGCGCATTTCAGGAGAAATATCCACGTAGCAGAGGCCCGAATCAAAACATAAGAGATTTGATTCATTGTGCCTCACTTAAAAACTGGATTCAATGAGATATTGGCTGTTTTGGATCATTCCGGCCAGAAATAATGAATCACTTTGGGGTATTGGATTGCGCTTTATTGGTAATACAGAAATAATTCAAACTGCCCTGAAGTCGTCATGATTAATCATGGCTGTACACTCTAAAGAGTACAAAAGCCCTTTTTTTCTATCAGACAGGCGCAATCATTCCAACATACAGGCCATCGAGCAAATCATTGGCCGAGAGTTTGGCCTCCTTGACGCTATCACCATCGATAATACCGATAGTAAGATGTCCCTCGCCATCATCTGTCAGTACCTTGAAGTGAGTTTTGTTGTGCAGGATAAAGGTTTTACCCAAAGGGCGGGTTGCCAGAATAGATTGCTCTTTATGAATCTTGGCAACGCGGGGGCCGATGGCATTTACGAAATGCCGCAACCGTTCCCTGACGTTTTCAGCTGTCAACTTCTCTCCTTCAGTTGTCAAGACCAGGACAGGATTTGCTGGACAATCTATGGAGGAGACATGGTGATGTAGATCTATGGCATCTCCAGTCAACTTAAAGGAGACCACATACTCCTTACCATCGCTGTCACTATCAGCCGCGAAGATCATTTCTACAAGACAAACCTCATCCTTGCGGATATCTTCGCCCTGGGTGATGTTGATGGCACGAATCCCATATTCTTCAAAAAAACGGGATACCAAATCCTTACTTGCTTGATCCAATTCTGACGGGATACTCATTGACAAATTCCTCATACGCAAAGGCATTCACACTCTACTTGGATCGGCAAGAGAATCTGCCAAAAGCACCCCGGGATTCCAGGTATCCTCGAGCCCCCAACCACCCATCAGGTAGTGATGGACAATTCGGATAGCAATAAGCCCGATGTTTTCATCGAAACCCTCGAGGTCTCCAAACTGCTCGCGCAGCTTGCCACCAACATACTCCTCCATGGCACCCAACACCCAAATGGGTACAAATTCCGCAAAGGCTTGCTGGGATGCGACCTTGACTGCAATAAAAAAGTCGCAGCCTTTCTCAAACCGGGCACGATCTGTCACTTCATAGCGGCCCGGTACGAAAGTGTTCCAGTCAAGCTGCTGCAACTCCCGCATGAATCTGACCAGATTCCAGATGTGGTAGTCAGGCAACAATCCATAGCGGGCATTGGGTAACAACGTATCCGATGAAAAGAGCATTTTTTCATGCTCCAAATAAGCACTCAGATTTCCAGTGCCATGGGTCGGACCGGGATTCAAAAGCACCAATCCAACACCGTCGATCGTCAGACGGTTACGTTTACCGGATAAACACTGGGTTGGTAATAGTTGACCCTTGGCCTTTCGCATCCCGATGACTTTTGCACACATTTCATCAGCGATAATATCGGGATCCGGTGCCAGATCTGCGGCAAATCCGGCATGATCCAAATGATCGTGGGAATAGATAATGGTCTGTACAGGCTTTCCGGGTATGGCTGCTGCAATGGCCTTTCTATAGGCCCGAGCAGCACCCGGTGTCGCCAATGTATCAAAGGCAATGACGCTGTTATCGGCCTCGACAAACAGGGTCCGCCGCACACCATCACAAACGGTCCAGATCCGTGCCGATAGCTGATCAACATGCAACTCTGGTTCACGCTCAAGGTATTGTTTCGCGCCGGCAAGCGTGAAGATTCCCGTATTCAGTTCAACCATAACAATATCCCCATGCTTAAAGCGGTGTGGTATCGGGTTGCCAGTTACCCTCGATGCCCCAGCCACCGGTCAAATAGTGCTGCATGTAACGGGACAAATTCATGGCGCAGTACTCTTGAAAGCGAAACAATTCTCCGAATTCACCACGCAGATTGGCTTTAGTGTATTTTTTTACCTCGGTGAAATTGTGCGGATCGATACTGTCAAATATCGCTTGCTGTGCCATATCGGCCATGCGGTCGTAGTAGGCGAGATTATCGATAAATCCCTGGCGGTCCGTAATCCAGAAATGCCCGGGAACAAACAGATCCCAATCGAGACTTAGCAAACGTTTCATCACCGGGACGTATGGCACCAGATGCCAATCAGGAAAAAAAGTATAGCCGACACCAGGTATTACTGTGTCGACCATGAACAGCAACTTGCTTTGGGGGAAATAGGCGGCAATATTGCCATCCCCATGGGTAGGTCCAGGGTATATCAGCTCAAATTCGACACCGTCTATACTGAAATCCTTGCGCTCTTCAACAAAGGTTTCCGTCGCTGCCAACTGTCCGTCTGACTGTCGCCTTCGTATCACTTTATCGCATAATTCATGGGCGATAATGTGGGCCTCCGGCGCCATATCCTCAGCATAACCGGTGTGGTCCAAATGATCATGGGAATAGACGATGGTGTGGATCGGATCATTCGGAAACACGCGTCCCACCGATGAGGCATAGGCCCGTGCCGTACCTGGAGTTGTCAGGGTATCGAATGCGACCACCCCCTTTCGACCCTTGAGAAATATTGAGCGATAGATACCCTCGCTGACCGACCAGATCTTATCTCGGACAGGTGAATAGGTGATATCCCGCCAAGCCCCCTGGATAGGAATATTGCCACCCAAGGTCACTGCTGTCCCATAAATATTCATGAGAATAGCAGCCTGGATTGAAGTGGTGAAATATCGGGATCTGGTGGATCCCCGAATAACAGT